>JAPKYY010000358.1 GCA_026394095.1 Acidobacteriota bacterium
AACGGCAAGCTCACCAGCGCCGGCCGCATCGGCGGCTTCACTGCACACACCCCGCAAGGCGACATCCTGCCCCTGATTTACAAAACAACCCTCGACCCCAAAGACCCATCAAGCGTCCTCCTCCACTTCCAGGGCAAACTCCCAGATGGCGCACAACTTATGTACGGCCACGGCAAAGACCCCTACGCCAACCTCCGTGATGAACTCGGCCTCGGTGCCCCCGTCTTCGGGCCGCTCCCGATCGCAAAGTAACCTTTTCGATTCTTGCTAGTCTAAAAGAACACGTGAAAAATTTTGTAATCGCCCTCGCTCTCGGCGCAATTGTTGCGTTTGCACAAGCCGACAAAGTTGTCGCCTCCATCAACGGCAAACCCGTTACGGCCAAAGACCTCGAAGAATTCTCCAAGGGTCTCCCCGCCCAGTTCCAGCAGTTCTACCAGCAGGACAAAGAAGGCTTCCTCAAGCAGTACGCTGTCCTGATGAAGTTCTCCAAGCTCGCTGAAGACGCCAAAGTAGACCAGGCCGCCCCCTACAAGCAGCGCCTCGAATTCACCCGCTTGCAGATCCTTTCGCAAGCCTACGTCGAAGACTACCGCAACAAGATCGTAGTTGCCGATCCTGAACTCGCCGCCTTCTACGACAAGAACAAAGACAACTACACCCAGGCCAAGCTCCAGGTGATCCTCGTCAACTACTCCGCCACGCCTGCCAAAGAAGGCGAAAAGCCCAAGCTCGCCGAAGCCGACGCGCAGAAGAAAGCCGAAGGCCTAGTCAAGCAAATCCGTGGTGGCGCAGACTTCAAGAAGATCGTAGCTGAATCCTCAGACGACGCAGCCTCCAAAGCCAAGGGCGGCGACTTCGGCACCATCCGCCGCAGCGACCAGATCCCCGACGAACTCAAGAAGGCCATCTTCGCCCTCAAAGCTGGCGAAGTCAGCGACCCCGTCAAGCAGCCCAACGGCTTCTACATCTTCAAGGTTGCCGAATACACCGCGCAGCCCATGGAAGAGGTGAAGCCCATAAAACAACTCAGGACACAGCCGACGCCAAAGTCGAGGATCCAGCATTCTTCGGCAAGGCCCCGGCAGCACCGGCCCCCAAGCCCTAACCATCTCTTTCGAGCGACAGCTCCGGGCACACCGGGGCAAGCTTGAAACGGGCCCCGGCCCGGGCAACGAAGTCTTCGCGGCGAGTTTTCTCACTCGCCGCGAAATCATTTTCGACACAGACCTTCTGGCCCACGCCCCAGACTTCGTCTCCATCGTCGCCCACGAGATCTACCACTTCGTCTGGCGACGATTGCCAAATGCCGAACGCAAGGCCTGGGCAAACGTCCTTGCTAACGAGAAGCGGCCCACCCACACCGGCCTCTCCTCCAGCATTCGATACGTCCCCGGCGCACCCCAGCAATCCAAAGACTATATCTGCGAGGCCTTTTGCGACACAGCCGCCGCTCTTACCAACCCCAACCAAAAGATTTCTTCGCAACGCCGCCGTTACTTTTCCCGTCTTTACGACAAGAGAAGGTTGCCGGTATAAACTAAGCTCAGGAGCTCCGTAATGAAATTCGCATCAGCAACCACCATCCTCGCCCTCTCTCTTGGGCTCATCTCGTGCTCCACAGAATCCAAGGCCGACGATGCCAGTGTCCGCCCCGCTAAAGAGCGCAAGAAGGCGCCCGAGTTCAAGCTCAAGGACGCTGACGGCAAAGTCGTCTCCCTTGCCGAATACAAAGGCAAAGCCGTACTCCTCAACTTCTGGGCCACCTGGTGCGGTCCCTGCAAAGTGGAGATCCCCTGGTTTGTAGAATTCGAACAGAAGTTCAAAGACAAAGGCTTCGCAGTCCTCGGCGTCGCCATGGATGAAGAAGGTTGGGAAATTATCAAGCCTTACATCACCGACAAGAAGGTGAACTACCGAATCCTCGCTGGCGACGATTCCACCGCCCAGCTTTACGGTGGCGTAGACTCCCTGCCCACCACCTTCCTGATTGACAAGAACGGTATGATCGCTGGCGTCCACGTCGGCCTCGTTTCAAAGAGTGAATATGAAAAAGATATCCTTGCTCTGCTCGGCACTCCTGCTGGCAAGTAGCTGCTTCGCACAGTCCATCAACGCACTAACAGTCGACCCGCCACAAAAGATACTGATCGAACGCGGCAAGAGCGTCAGCTTTAAGATTCACGCAAAGATCGCCCCCGGCTATCACGTCAATTCCAATAAGCCAAACGAAGACTACCTCATCCCCCTGCGCATGAATCTCGCCGCCGAACCTCTGGTTGTCGAGATCCTGAAATACCCTGCGGGCCACGACGAAAAATACAGCTTCTCAGAGAAGCCCCTGAACGTCCTCACAGGCGATTTCGACATCATGATTACCGTCAAGGCCCCCGAGAAGATCGAGCCTCAGATGCACGTCCTGCTTGGCAAGCTCCGCTACCAGGCCTGCAGCGACAAGGCTTGCCTCGCCCCCAAGACTCTCGAAGTCCGCGTCACCGCCGACGTCCGGTAATATGCGGCGGCTCGCGATTCGCCCCGGCGGCATCGGTGATTCCATCCTCGGTTTCCCCGCGCTCGAACATCTCGCGCTAGGCGGCACACTCGAAGTCTGGGCTCGCGCCGAAGTCCTGCCCCTCATCCACTTCGCCACCACCAACACCATTGAAGGCACTGGCCTCGGCCTCCTGGGCCTCGAAGAGCCTAATCCTCAACTCGTAGAGCGCCTCCAGCAATTCGACGAGATCTACACCTGGTATGGCGCTGCGCGAGACGACTTCCGCGAAGCAATCACTGCCCTCCATCCACGAGTGAATTTCTTGCCCGCGCTCCCAACAGACGATTCCTCGCATGCCGCGGACTTCTTCGCCGCTCAAGTCGGCGCATCCCTCCCGGCAATCCCCAGAATCGACGTCAAGCCGGTCAGAAACCGCATGGTCCTGATCCACCCCTTCAGCGGATCACAAAAAAAGAACTGGCTACTCCAAAACTTCCAACTCCTCGAACGTTGGCTGGAAAGCACGGGTCGTTCCGTTCAATTCCTGGTTGCACCACATCAGCGTATCCCCGGTACCAAGGTGGTTGCAGACCTGAGCGATCTCGCTGGCCTCCTCGCTGGAGCTTCACTTTATATCGGTAACGACTCCGGCATCACGCACCTGGCCGCTGCCTCAGGCGCAAACACTCTCGCGTTATTCGGCCCCACCAACCCCGCCGTCTGGTCTCCACGGGGAGATCACGTCCGCATCCTCCACTCTGAGAATCTCGACGATCTCAGTGTCGAGCGAGTCCTCGATGCAGCACTAGCCCAAACCGGCTTTGAGCAAAATAGCGCGTAGCTCCGCCACTCGCTTCTGAATCGTCGCCGCTCCCTTGGCCTGCGCAACAGGCAACGCCCAACTCCGCTGCTTGCCCGGAGTCAATTTCTCCCAGACTGCACGAAACTCGGCATCCCCCTCCAGTGCCACCCTCAACCCTTCTGGTAAATCCACAGCAGACTGATCATCGATATTGAAACGCACATTCACCCAGTCCCCGATACCGCACTCAGCCTTTTTCAAAAACTCTTTCGACAACTTCAAATACCACTTACCCCCCGTCGGCTGCCAGGCACCACTAAACGGAAACTCCCCAATCTCCCCGCGCACCCGCAGCCTTGGATTCTCCTGAAGTGGCAATTCTCCTGCCACCTCTTTTGGCAAATACACAACAGAATAAGTCCACGGCCCCAGCGTATAAGCCGCCACCTTCCCTACAAACTCAAACGCAAAGCGGCTCATCGCAAGCCCGCCTCAATCAGCACTACCCCCAACTCCCGGGAATCCCCAGGCACCGCAAACACCGCATCACACTCCACCGTCAAAACTCCCTGCTCCACGCCCGTCTTCACCCCCTTGGCACTCACCGTATACAAACCATCCTTGGCGATGGATAATTCCGCCACCCGCACCCCATTCCACTCCACCCAAACCTTGCGAGCCTTGGCAATCGCCGGCACATAAACAGTCGCGCTCACCTCATTCACATCCTGCTTCGGCTGCACAATCAACCGCGCCTGCCTGCTCATCCAGCGGCTCTTGCCATCCTCCAATTGATACGTCCCGCTCAGGATATGCTGCTCTGCCTCTGGCGCACCCATGGGCACATAGCTCAAGGTAGGCTTCCGCTCGATCACTCGCTCCAGGCGAACCCTGTCTACCGCCCCGCCGCGAATATCAAACGGCAACACGCCAGCTCCCGCGTCCGAATAACCACTCCGGGCCCCAAGCCCGATCAACCGCAGCGGTAAGGTCGTCACAATATCGAGCTTCGCTACCTCCACCAACTGCCCACCACCCACAGTCAGCGGCAGCGGGAAGCCCAACTCGCTGGTCAGCACCATGTCCCCCGGCCTCACTGCCTGCCCACGCTCAAGCGGCAGCGCACCAATGGCCTCGGCGTAATAACGGGCAAACTCGCCATTCACCCAAACCCGGCTAGCGGCAATCTCCGCCCGGTGCGCACCTACAAAGTCCCGATAGCCAGCCCAGTGTTGGTAGTTAGTAAATGCCAGCGCCAACCCCAGGACCAAGTTGCAGGCAAAGCCCGCATAAAGCCAAACCGGCCGGTCTTCCAGCTTCGAAACCACCATCAAAACAACCGGAGCTGCCATCGGCAACAGATAGCGCGCAGACCCGGCAAAGAACAACACAAGCGATGCCGCAAAGAACACATGCGGCCACCAGCCATACTTCCGAGTCTCCTGCGTCAGCAACCCAATGGAAGCCACCACACCCACCAGATAAAGTGGATTCCATTCAAAGAAAGCCCATAGCAAACCCACCAGCAACCACTTCGATCCAAACGCCAATATGGGCAACAGCGGAAACACCATCCAGCCCAGATGTCCCATCAACGCCTTCGCATTGCGCACCTTCAGTGCAAACTGCTGCAACCCATATTCTTTGAAGTACCCAGCCGTCACAGCCAGTGGCGGAGCCTTGCCACCCGTCGATTCCATCACCTGATACACAACCAGAATCAATGCTGGCGTCAGCGCCACCAGATAAGCCACCCACCACACGGGCCGCTTCCGCCCGATCATGAACCACAAGATCGGAATCACCACCACACTCTGGTACGCAGCCAGCCCGGCCAGTGCAAGGGGCAGGGAAGCCGCCATCAGCCAGGCAAAACTCCCGCGCTCCAGAGCCTCCACAAACACAGCCGTCCCCAACATCCAGAACGCTAAAAAAGGTAAATCGCTCTCAAACGAATTCCCGTTCACTACAAATGCTGGCACCACACAAAACAACAAAGTAGCAACCAGCGGCAATGAACAAAATCGCCGCGCCAGAAAGTACATCCCCAATGCCGCCATCAGGCTGAACAGCCCGTATGCCGCATGGAAGGGCACCTCCCGCACCTCCCCAAACAGAGCCAGCAAGCCCGCCAGCACAAACGCATTCAACGGCGGATGCGGATGCCCCGACATCGATACCAGGCGGCCATGAAACAGATACGATGCCTGATGCGGATGCAGCGGATTGGTCTGAGCATACTGCGCTCCAGCAAGGTAATAAATGTCATCGCCCTGAATGGGCTGCGTGAGAAAGGCCACACGCATAGCCACAACCAGGGCGATGATAATCAGCAGGTCGCGAAGCACTTTAGGCGCCGACGTATTTGGTGTAGTCCGCAGCGCTCATCATGCCTTCGCTCTTCAGTTCAGCCAGATCTTTCAGCTTCACTTTGATCAGCCAGGCATCCCCATGCGGGTCAGAATTCAGCTTCTCGGGAGCCGAGGTCAGCGAATCGTTAACCTCGATCACCTCACCACTCACCGGGCTGTAGATATCGCTAACAGCCTTCACGCTCTCGACACTTCCGAACGTGGAATGTTGTCCCACCATCGACCCAACCTTGGGCAGATCGACATAGACAATATCTCCGAGTTCGCTCTGGGCGTGATGAGTAATACCGATCGTACCGGTATCGCCATCAACGGCAACCCACTCATGTTCTTTGGTGTAAGTGTAATTTTCTGGATACATGTATTATTTCGCTCGCTTGTAGAAGGGGGTAGGGACGGTTTCGGCTTCAACACCGGCGCCGCGAATCACAACTTTGATCTTGGTGCCAGGCACAGCCAGATCACTTGGCAGATAACACAAGCCAATATTCTTGTTCAGTGTCGGCGCAGGCCCTCCGCTGGTCACCCAGCCCACCTTTTCACCGTTCACTTCAATTTCATAACCATCGCGGCCAATTCCGCGCTCACGCATTTCAAATCCAACCAGCTTCCGCTTCAATCCGCCAGCCTTCTGCTCGGCCAGTGCTGTCTTGCCCACAAAGTCAGCCTTGTCCATCTTGACGATCCACGCAAGGCCCGCCTCAAGTGGCGAAATCGAAGCATCGATTTCATGCCCATAAAGAGCCATCTTCGCCTCAAGCCGCAACGTATTCCGGGCACCAAGGCCGCAAGCCAGAATCCCGAATTCCGCACCTGCCTCAAGAATCGCTTCCCAAACACTCACTGCCGCATCAGGCGACACATAGACCTCAAACCCATCCTCACCCGTATAACCGGTCCGCGCAATCCGCGCTTCAACACCGGCAAACTCGCCATCGACAAACCAGTAATATTGAATCGGCGCAAGCACCG
>JAPKYY010000157.1 GCA_026394095.1 Acidobacteriota bacterium
CAGCCCGCTCAGCCCGGCAAAAGGGTTGCGCCCGGTCAACACCTCGTACATCACCACACCCAAAGAGTAGATATCCGTCGCAGTCGTAATCGAATCGCCTCTCAACTGCTCCGGGCTGGCATAACGCGGCGTCAGGCGTGCTTCAACCGTTTTGGCATCATCGTCAACGGCCTTGCTGATACCGAAATCGATAAGCTTCAACGCCCCTTCGCTGCTTACCAATACATTGCTCGGCTTGATATCCCGGTGTGCAATCAGCGCTCGATGCGCTGCCTCAATCACCTCGCAAAGGCCTTCAAGCAGAGTCAGTTTTTCTTCGAAGGCTTTGCCCTGCAAATACTCATTCAAAGGCTTGCCATCCACCAGTTCCATCACCAGATAGGCCTGCCCCTCATCGGTGATTCCGGTATCCAATAGCCGCGCAATTCCGGGATGTTCCAGACGGCCCAGCAACGCCGCCTCTCTTTGAATTTCTGCCGGGCTTAGCCCCACCCGGTGCCATACTTTTACCGCCACTCTCTGCTCGGCGCCCCATTCGAGTGTCCGCACTGCTTCGTAAACCGACCCCATACCGCCTTCTCCCAGCTTCCGCTCCAGCCGGCACTTCCCGGCCATTCTTCCCAACATTGGGTCTGTCAGGAACCCCAAATCAAGCCCCGCCCCTTGGTCCAGATAATCCAGCTCGCCAGCTTCGAGCAGCGATAACACCTCCGCTCTAAGCCCGGCATCAGTTGTATTTTCAACAACAAACTTCACCCTCTGCTCCAGAGGTTGTTCAAGCGCCTTTGCCAGCAACCCGGACAAATTCTCCCAACTACTCATATCATTGGGTTTTACCACTAGTCGTACAAGACCTGCGTCATACCCAATAATTTTGGATCCAGTAGAAGTATCTAAGTCCGGGGCTTCAATGGCAAATTTCTCAGCTATGATTTAGCTGGAACCGTGTGGAATCCCATCACTTCCGCTTCGCTCCGGCTGCCATGCTGGACGATTATCCTGTTCACGTTTCTGCCTGCAACCGCAATAACACTGACCCAGGACCGGGATTACGTAATCTCGAATTGGACTACAATCGACGGTCTCCCCGGAAACTCCGCCACCTCGATCGGCCAGTCTCCGGATGGCTATCTGTGGATTGGTACCTTCAACGGTCTCGTCCGCTTCGATGGCTCTAGGTTCAGTGTCTACCACCCCAGCAACACTCCAGCACTGCCTCATGACGGAATCCTCAGAGTTCATCGTGATCAGCAGGGCGGCATGTGGTTTGGTACATTTGGCGGCCTGGCGAAACGTAAGGATAACGCCTGGCATCTGGTCGCAGCCAACGACCCCTACCGGACAAACCCCGTTCGCCTCATTTCCTCCAAGACTAATGTCCTTTACGCCTGGTTTGAAGGCGGATTCCTGGCTCGAATTCAAGGCTCGAAACTCGAACCACTTCCCACTCCTCAACTAAGCGCCCCCCGCAGGGCCCCCTTTCTTTTTTTTGACGAAGCAGGCAACCTCATGCTCGCCAGTGGGCCTCTCCTCTATCGCTGGACAAAGTCCTCCTGGCTTCCCCTTTCCCTGCCGGCTCAAATTGCCTCTACCTTCGCAACAGCAAGTCAGATCACCCAGAATTCTTCTGGAGAACTTCTGATTGCAGGCCCCACAGGCTTCACCAGCATCCTTGGAGACCGCGTCCTCCGCACTGTCAAGACTCCTTTGCCAAACGTTTTCAGTATCGAAGAAGAACCCGACGGAACCCTCTGGTTTGCCTCTTCCACCGATGGCCTCTACCGGCTCTCCCCAGACAATTCCGTCAGACACTTCAATAAAGAGCACGGCTTTCCAAGCAACACTTTCCGGTTTGTCTCCCGCGACACAGATGGCAATATCTGGGCTGGCACCAATGGCGATGGCCTGATTCGGCTTCGCAAGCGCAGCGTATTTACTTACGGCTTGGAATCCGGCCTCCCCGATTTCCCGGTTAAGTCTCTGGCTCGCGCACCCGGCAATTCCATCTTCGTCGCAACATACGGTCGCGGTGTCTACCGCTTTAAGGACGGCAAGGCCAACCCGGCCTTCCCCGGCAGCCCCAAGCCTGCCTTCGCACAAGCCCTCCTGACAGACCGCTCAGGCCATCTTTGGATTGGCTCTTATTCCGATGGCCTTTGGCGCTCCACCAATGAGCGTCTCGAGCGAATAGACGACTTTGGCGAACGCCGATTTACAGTTGAAGCCCTCTTTGAAGACTCCAGAGGCCGCATCTGGGTTGGTTGTAGTTCGGGGGTTGCACTTTATGAATCAGGTCGTTTCCGGCACTTTCCTCTGGTAGGCGCAAAGTTCCCCGTACCCATCGCCGCCTTCACGGAATCACCTTCCACTGGTGAGATCTGGGCAGGCGGTGATGGAGGCCTCTACCGCCTCGAAGGTGAGTCTTTTCTCCCTGTTCTCGACAAGTCTGCTAAGGTGCTCCCTTCTCTGCGCTCTCTGATTGTGCACCCCTCCGGTTCCCTCTTGTTGGGTACCATTGCCGATGGCATTCTGCAGTTCCGGGATGGGCGAGTCCTCTCTGCTTCCTCTCCAGTTTGGCCGGCACCTCAAATAGGAGAGATTTTTCCTGCAGGTCCAGACTATTGGCTTGCTACCTCCGCCGGCCTCTGGCGAATCAAACGCGACCTGTTGCTCCGCGATCCCAAACACCATGCCTGGCATCCCTTCGGCATCGCCGATGGAATGGCTACCCTCGAATGCTCTGTTGGCCACCAACCCATCGTCATCAAAGACAAGGCTGAAACTCTATGGGTGTCTACCCTGAAGGGGATTGCTAGCCTCCACCTCCCCAGGCTGCCACTGGAATCTGGCTCAGCTCCAGCCCGAATCGAAAGAATTTCCTTCCGCAACGGAGATCAGCCCGAAAAAACGATAGACCTCAGTGGCACGAACTCAATCGAACTCCCACCAGAGAGTTGGGACATCCGCATCTCCTACTCTGCTCCCTTGCTGGCCGCGCCAGAAAAAGTTTCATTTCACTACCTCCTCACAGCCGCCAGCAGTGGAAGCCTCTCCGAAGGCTATGATGCCAACCGCGAGCTTCGCCTCCTGCGTCTGCCTCCCGGCAATAATCAACTCACCCTCGAAGCCCGAAGCGGCTCGGGCGAATGGACCAGGCCAGCCACTACCCTCTTCCTCAAACGCACGCCATATCTTTGGGAGAACCGCTACGCACAAGCCGCTGCCTCCCTTTCCCTCCTAGCTGCGCTGATCTTCACGTCCGGGCAGCAGCCAGACGGCACAAGCTCGAACTGATGCGCTCGCGTCAAGCCGAAGAAGTGATGCTCCTCGCCAAGCAGGAAGCAGAGAATGCCTCCCGCCTGAAGAGCCTCTTCCTTGCCAACATGAGTCACGAATTGCGAACCCCGATGAACGGTATCCTCGGCATGACCCAGTTGCTCCAGTCAACAGAACTCAATCCTCAACAACAGGAGATGATCGATACGCTGCAAAGCTCTGGCACCTCTCTCCTTCGAATCCTCAATGAGATCCTCGATATTTCCAGAATCGAAGCCGGACGCCTGGACCTCAACCCTGTCCCGGTCAAGCTCTCTTCTGTTATCGCCGAAACTATACAGCTGGTCCGGCCGCTTACCATTCAGAAGAAGATCCAGCTCTCTGCGCACATCGATCCATCGATTCCCGCAACCCTCTCGGGAGATCCTCTGCGCATCCGCCAGATTGTCCTGAATTACCTCGATAACGCAATCAAGTTCACCAAAACAGGTGGTGTTTATCTCACGGCCGAACCCGTACCGGCACCTCAGGAGAAGATCGGCATTCGCATTGCCGTCACTGATACCGGCTGCGGAATTCCCGAAGGGAAACTCTCCGAGATCTTCGATGCCTTTGCTCAGGTCGATGCTTCTTCCACCCGTATCCACGGAGGCACCGGCCTTGGTCTTACCATCGTCCGGCGTCTGGCCAGATTGATGGGTGGCGAGGCAGGCGTGGAATCAGTCGTGGGCCGAGGCTCTACTTTTTGGGCAACTCTCTTTCTCGAACCAGTCCTGAATGCCCCTGAGGATATCGAGATTCCACTCACGCCCCTGAAGCTCAATAGGCCCAAAATATTGGTAGCCGAAGACAACCGCATCAACCAGCGTGTCCTGGCAGCTTTCCTGCAACGCCTCAATTGCGACGTCACCATCGCAGTGGATGGCCAGGACGCCATCGAACAAGCCAGCTCCTCTCACTTTGACCTCATCCTCATGGACGTTCAGATGCCCCGCATGGACGGCCTTGCCGCCACCAGGGCAATCCGTGCAACGCCAGGCCCACTCGCCAGCATCCCAATCATTGCCATAAGCGCATCCGCCATGCCGGAGGATCTGGAGCGTTGCTCCGCCTCCGGCATGGATGGCTTTCTCTCCAAGCCCGTCAAACTCGACGACCTTTCAAGAGAGCTGCATCAGCGCCTCACCCTCCGCGCATAAAACACAATTACCGCCAGAACTACCAGCAATGCAGTACCCCGCTCAGGCACCCCTTTCGCTTCAAAGGCATCAAATCCAGTACCGTCAAAGATTCCATCTCCCAACTTCGGAGGATTCTCAATGCAACTCTGCTCAACAGATAAGTAACCTATTTGTAATCAGTTACGGCATGTTACTTATCAATTTTGCCTTCAAACTGAATGTCGTTGCTGTTATCTTTGTCTCTAGCTCAAACATGGGGCAGCCAGCCACTCAGCTTCAGCCCGCGCCCAAGCCGGGTTCCCGGGTTGGAGTTTTCGAGTTTGCTGCCGCTTCCGGCTCCCTAAAACGCAATGGCCTCCCCGTCCGCCTTCAGGATCAACCCGCCCGCCTGCTTTCCGTCCTGCTTGAGAAGTCCGGCCAACTGGTAACCCGTGACGAACTCCGCCTCCGCATCTGGCCATCTGACACTTTTGTTCAGTTCGATGCCAGCCTCAATACCGCCATCGGCAAGGTTCGCTATGCCCTTCGCGACGAAGCCGACAACCCCGTCTTTATCGAGACCGTCCCGCGTCAGGGCTACCGCTTTATCGCCCCCGTCCAGTTCGATACCCTGCAACCTCCTGCTAAATCGCAAAAAACAAAGACCTTGGCCTTGGCAGCACTCGTTCTGCTCGGAGTTGCCCTTTGGCAGTTCTGGCCCCGCTTCCAGACAAGCTCTCCCGCCCCTGCCGTTCGCCTGGCCATTGCATTGCCACCCGATACCCACCTGGCAACCTACTTCGGCAAATCGGTCGCCATCACCAGCGACGGACAAACCGCCGCCTTCATCGGTCAAACCGGAGAAGAAAACTCGCGGATCTGGCTGCGCAACCTCAACCGAAACCAAAGTACCTCCGTGCCAGGCTCCGAAGGGGCCCGCTACGTTGAGTTTTCTCCCGACGGCAAATCTATACTCTTTGTCCAAGATGACAACCTCAAGCTCGCCCCCTCCCCCGATCTCCCGATTCGTACTCTGGCCCGCATCGGAAAAAATATTCCCCATAGTGCAGTCTGGAGCAAAGACGGCTTTATTTACTATGTGGCCCCCGACAAGGCCTACCCTGCGTCTCTCTGGCGAGTCTCTCCTGCATCAGCTCAACCCGAGTTGATGCTCACCAACACGCAGCCTTCCCCAGCGCCAGAATACTTTCTGCCTGTTTGCCAGCTCAAGGACGGCAGGCTTCTCATTTCTGTCTTTCGCTTCATGGAAAGAACCATCGAAGTTTTCGATCCAGTGCGCCGCACTCGCACTCCCCTCCACTTTCCTGGCTCCGGCGGTTTTCTCACCCCTTCCAACTGGCTTACCTTTCACGAGGGAATTCAAATCAGGGCCATCCGCGCCTCTCTTGATCCCATTCGTAGCTCCGGTTCCTCCTTTGTCATCCTCGATGGCGTAATGCGTGCCGGCTGGAGTGGTGGCAACTTTGCAGCTTCAGAAACGGGCACGCTCGTCTATGCCCCACAACCCCGCCTGCTTGGGGATCGCCAACTCGTCTGGGTAGATACAACAGGCAAGGAGTCCGCCCTTGTCATTCCTCCCGGGCCATACGAAGTTGGCGAGATCAGCCCCGACGGCAAGCATGTACTTCTGTACAAATACAAAGCTGAAGACCAGCGCTGGTCACTCAACGCCGTCCCTCTGGATGGCGGCCCCTGGATCGAAATCTATCGCGGTTCAAAACATAACCCTTCCGGTATTTGGATCGATGCTGGAAAATCGGTTCTCTTCACTGCCGATGACACCCATCTGGTCCGCCGCCAGGTCTTCCCCCTCGGTCCGGTTCAGGATGGCACCTCAAACGTTACCCTGCGTCAGACTCCGATCAGTCTCGACACCCGGCGGAATGAGGTCCTCTTTACTGAAGGCTACCGGCCAGCCACAATCGCCTCAGTGCATAAACTTTCGCTAGTTGGCGGCAGCCTTCCCGAAAAAATGCTCGATGCCGGACTTTTTCCCACGCTCAGCCCCGATGGCAATTGGCTCGCTATGGTTCAACCAGGCGGAGTTGCCGTCCTTCGCTACCCACTGCAACCGGGAGACAAAGGAATCTACATTGCCCCCGGCACGGCTCCCTTGTGGAGTCTCGACGGCCGTCGTATTTACTTCCGTCAGAACAAAAAATTCTTAACCGCCGAATTTTCCACCCTCGGCAAGCCAGGCTTCACCAATTTGCAAACCTGCTTTGAGAGCGCTTATGCGCCTGCCGATAACTGGAATCGGGGCTATCAGATGCACCCCGACGGCAAGCGTTTCCTCTTCGTCAAACCCGATTTCCAGACCGAAGAGGCTCGCTCCCTGAATGTGATCCTCAACTGGTTCTCTGAATTTCCCCAGGCAGATCGTTAACGCGCACCCTTGTTCGGCTGCCAGAGCGCTTCTGCAACGCCAAGCGCCTGATTCACCCACCGGCTCCACACAAACATCGCATCGCTCAAACGGTTCAGATACAGCATCGCCTCAAGCGGAATTTCCTCATTGTGGCTCAACGTTACCAGTGATCGCTCTGCTCTGCGGCAAATGGTTCTGCAGACATGCAATTCCGCGCAAATCCGGGTCCCGCCAGGCAGCACGAAGCTGCGCAGTGGGGACAGGCTGCCGTTATACAGATCAATCTCCCGTTCCAGTTGGTCAATGGTCTCTTTGGTAATTCTGGGCTGGTTGGGGTGCAGGTCCTGAGGCATTGTCGCTAGAACACTGCCGAGATTGAAGAGCTCATGCTGGATCCGTTCAAAGATCAGCTCCAGCTCTACAAGCTTGTGATCTCCCGCTGAAATGCGAACGAGCCCAACAAATGAGTTGAGCTCGTCGACAGTACCAAATACTTCAATGCGCTGTGCATCTTTCGATACACGCTGCCCACCAACCAGGCCCGTCTCACCTTGATCTCCGGTTTTTGTATAAATCCGGTTTAATGCGAGACGGGGTTCGTGGAAGGCTTCACTCATAATCTCCAGAGTAGATTACTTCGGGCAGCCTTTGGATTGAATTTCCGACACAGGTGCGTCTTTAATTCCCGCAATGCCATTCGGCATCGGGCCACTCTTCGGCACCAGCCAGACTTCAACACGACGGTTGCGGGCATTGCCGTCCTTCGCGTTGATCTTGCCGCTTGCGCGCTCCTTAACCGTTGCTTCGCAAAGCGAGGTCTTGAAGGCTGAGAGCTGTTCAGCGCCAACGAAGGCTACCTTGATGCGGCTGCGGTCGAGCTTCTTGCAAGGCTCGGTGCCACCGCTCAATACTGCAGCTACCTGCAATACGCGCTCTTCGTCGAGCTGACGCGTCTTCTTGGCCTTGGCGTCGCGCACCTTGATGTTCTTCTCGACTGCGTCGAAATGACCAACAAGCAGCACGTCAAAGTCGCCCATCGATGCGGCCCGTTCAAAGGCCTGGTCGAGGATGCGCTTTCCGCAGTTGTTGACACGGGCATTGCCCTTGCCAAACACTACGTCATCCAGCTGCATCGGCTGCGGGCGGGGAGGTGCAGGAGCTGCAATCGGTGCCGGTGCCGGGGGTGCCATGATGCTTCCACCACCGCCAGGAGGCGTCTTCTTGCCAATTACCTTGCCACTCTGATCTACAACCGTTACATCGACGTCCACCTTGCGGGACGGGCCACCGGGCTGCAGAATAATTCCGTCCGTAGACAGGATCACCGAGCCATCAGTGTTACCCGGCTTCAGCAATACCTTCTCGGTAACGGTCATGCCGTCAGCAGAAACCTTCGCGTTCGGGCCGGGCTTGGCCGGGGCCAGCTTGCCTTCGCTCGTGTGGTAAATCACGCTAACTTCTTCGCCGGCCGCAGGGCCGTCATAGCTGATCACCGAGGTGATGCGTGAGGAGCCGTTGTAGTTCAAAGTTGCAGGATCCATCGAGACGCTTACCAGCTCGATCTTCGGCTGCTTTACAACCAAAGCCGCAGTGCGTTCCGTTGCCGGCACAGGGAACTTCTTCAGGAAGTTCTTCGTCTTGCGGTCGATCACCTTCGTCGTATCCGCTTCTACTACTGCCTTGATTGCGTGCTCGCCGGCCGTTAGACCCTTGATTGCAAGCATCGAATCGCCAACTGCCGGCGCACCGTCAACCGTCCACTTGTACTTCGGCGTAACGCCAAGGCAGTTGTTGGTTACTGGCAACTGATAGCTTGCGCCTTCGGTAAGCCAGATTGTCTTGGTCGAAGGTTCAATCGAACCCACCCGGAATTCACATACCGGACCCTGGTCGATCGCTCCAAGATAGAAAGTCACACCACCAGTGGTCTGTACCGAGTTCATAGGGGCAGTGCGCGTGTAGGCAATCGCACCGGCCGGAGCCTGACCCTTGATTCCAAAGCTCGGCGAAGCGGTCGAAAAGCCACGAACGTCAAAGCGAAGACCAATGCGATCGGTCAATTTCGCCTTCACACCCGCGCCATAGTTGAACGCCAGCTTGAATCCGGATTCCAGATTCGTCAACTGGCCCAGCGGAGTATTGACACCGTTGCCAACCTGCCGGCGTGCACCTTCGGTCACACCGAAGTAATCCATGCCAAAGCCCGTCGTCACAAAAGGACGAATGCGCGATTCACGCGGCTTGAAATGGAATACGGGATTGAAATGGAATTGGCGCAGGCGGGCGCCAAAGGAGTATTCATTCTGCGTGGCAGGAATGCGATAAACCGCATTCGCATTTCCATGCACCATCCCAGTCTGTTCAAGACTGATGTAGTTCCAAAAATTTTCTGTGATGCGGAAGCCCCCGACACCACCGTTGGTGATGTCCTGGTGAGGCGTGCTGTTTTGACGGTTTACAAAGTTACCGCCACCAAAGAGATTGATTTCGTATTTGTCTCCGCCACCAGTACTGGTTTTTTTGGCGGTAGAACTTGTTTGCGCAGAAGCGCTGAGACCGGCGAATAGCGCCAGTGTCATAGCAAGAGCGGAATATTTTATTTTCATATTGTGAAGAGACCCTAACTATTTCATTCTAACGGATTTGGGGTAGTGTTTGCACATAGATGCCCCGATTCGGACTAACCGCAAACAGTAAGTCCGGAAACGCCGGAGACAATCTCAACTTCTCAAACGAGAGATGCGCATCTTCCTTTGCGGGGAACCAGTACCAATTCTCACCAGCATCCGGCGACCAAAATACCCGCTGTTGCCTTAGAGCAAAGCAAAGGCCTTTTCGTTTCGGATGAAAATGTACACTCCGAATCCACTCTGATTGGATCGTGCGCCATGTCTTGCCGCCGTCGTTGGATTTTGTTAATCCAAGCCTCGATGCCCTTAGCCATTCATTCTTGTTGAAGGGGTTTACTGCAGTCTCAAACCAGTCTCCGCCTGGAGCCTCACCAAGCAGCTCGCTTCGAAATGGCACCGGCTGCCAGGCCTCAGCGCTCGACTTGGCAAAGCTTCCTTCATACTGCGAAATTGCATAGAGGCTCTTCTCGTCAGACTCGGCAGAAAGCAGGCTGCGGCTGACGAAGCCCTCGTTAACAGGTTCAAAACTGTCCCCGGCGTTGGACGTTCGCAACAGCCCGTGCCGCTCGGTTGAGACATAGAAGAGCCCTTTTTCCTTTGGGTGAAAGGCAATGCTGGTAGCCACATATTCGTTGAGCTTCTTCCAGTTGAGCCCACCGTCTTTTGAGCTCCACATGCCAGCGCTGGTTCCTGCAAAGAGCAGTTCAGGGTTGTGGGGCGTCTGTGTCACAACATAGGTGCGGCGATTGGTTCCAGGAATTCCCTGCACGCGCCGCCAGGCAGCCCCGTGGTTGAGAGAGCAGTAAATCCCGCTGCAAGCACTGGCAAAGATGCGTCCCTGCCGGGTGGGGTCAACGGCTATGGAGAAGATGTCAGAGTCATCGAACATGCCGATATGGGCTTTGGTCCAGACTGCGCCGGAATTGCTCGGGGTCAAAAGCGACAGAGACGATTGCTGTAAGGTCGGCGTTGGTCTTTGGGCTGATACGACGCCAGCTGTCGCCCGCATCGTTCGACATCCACACACCTTCGTTCGTGCCTGCAGCCAGAACTCGCGGATCCTTCGGCCACGCAGCGATGGCAAACAGAGAGAGCTTCTCGGTACCGGCAACTACCTGCCAGGATTCGCCTTCATCCAGCGATCGATAAAGCCCGCCGGGTGCCGCTCCCACAAGCCATTTGCCGGGGATGATCAGGCCACAGTCCAGCCGAGTGTTGGCAAGCTCAGGGAAAGCCGGCAGCATCTGCCAGGTCTTGGCCGCATCCCGGCTGCGGAAGACTCCAGTCCCTCGCATCGCAAGAGCCATCAGCGTGTCGGGCTTTTGCGTGTCAATACGAACAACCCTTGCCGCACCACCCCAGGGCCCAATTGGTTGCCAGACAGGATATTCGGCCGCATGTAGAAGCGGAATCAGGCATAAACTAAATACACGAAACCAGCGCACTCCTAACAGTGTAAAGTGATCGGGCTGGAAAATGACTATAATGGAGGCGTCTGGCCTTGAACCGCATACGCGTATTAGTGGCGAAGCCGGGACTCGACGGTCACGACCGCGGGGCCAAGGTGATCGCAAGAGCTCTTCGCGACGCCGGCATGGAAGTTATCTATACCGGATTGCGTCAGACGCCGGAAATGGTCGTCAATGCCGCTCTGGACGAAGATGTCCAGGTAATCGGCTTGTCGATTCTGTCCGGCGCGCATATGGCAATCGTGCCCAGGGTGCTCACTCTCTTGCGAGAGCGGGGAATGTCAGACGTGCTGGTAGTTGTTGGTGGGATCATCCCTGAAGATGACGCCAAACAACTCAAGCTGTTGGGAGTGGCGGCGGTTTTCCAGCCAGGAACTTCACTCGAATCGGTAGTGGAATTCATCCGGGCTCGGGCGACCATCCCCGCCTGAATATATTTGAAACCAAGAGGAGCTTGATGCCTCTCCAAGACAAAACGAACATTGCGGTGTTTGTCGATTACGACAACATCGAAATTGGAATTAAGACAACCCTGCGACGTGAATTTGACGTCTCGCTTTGTCTAGACTCATTGAAAGAGCGAGGCGATATTGTTGCGAAATTCGCCTACGCAAACTGGGGCCGCCAAGAAGGTGCGGCACGGCAGATGGCAGAGAATGCTGTACAAATGGTACAGCGGCTCCCCAGCCCGCGCGGAGACAAGAATGGGGGGGATATCAATCTTGCGCTTGACGCGCTTGAAATGGCCTTCACCCACACTCATGTCAACGCCTTCGCCATCATTAGTGGCGATAGCGATTTCATCCCCCTGGTCAACAAGCTGAAGGAATACGGCAAGACTGTTTACGTTGTCGGCGGCAAAGCCTTCACCTCAAACATCCTGCAGAGCAACTGCCATGAGTTTGTAGCCTACGAAAACCTGCTTATGGATCGTGCGGCACGGCTGGATGGCGGCGAAAACGGACCTACCCTCGAGCGCCTGAAACAGGAACTCGCCGATTCCATGGCCCGCTCAGAGCAGAGCTCTGGTGGCAACCGTTGGGATCGCAGCCGCGATCGTGACCGTGGCATTCGCGACCGCGAACGCGGTGACCGTGGTGATCGTGGCGGCCGGGATCGTGACCGCGATCGCGACCGTGAGCCAGAACGCATCGAAGAAGCACCCGTTATCGTCGATCGCATCGACCGTCTGCCAGGCGAACGCCTCTCAGGCGAGCGTCTCTCCGTCGACCGTGTTGCTGCAGCACCTCCTGTCGAGCGCGCTGCGCCAATACCGGATCCTCGTGGGCCGATCATCGTTCCTCCTCATGTGCCTTCAGGCCGCGAGAGCCGTTGGGAACGCCGTGACCGTCGCCGTGATGAACGCGGTGGTGGCCGTGGGGATCAACCCCGGGCCGAGCGTCCGCCTCAGTCCAACGAGCCCCGCGTGACTCAGGAGATCACAGCCGCTCTGCCGCTGGTGGAGCGTTCGCTGCAAACCCTCGAACGCCGTGGTGTACAGGCTCAACTGGGCTTGCTCAAGAGCACGATGATGCAACTTGATCCCACCTTCCATGAACGTGGCTTCGGTGCATCCAGCTTCAGCGACTTCATCGACAAGCTGAACAAGGCTGAGCTGATCGAAGTGCAGGGCAGCGGTGGCAAGCTTACGATTGAACGCAAGGGTGGGGCAAATGCCCGGCCGTTGCCGGAACCGGATGAAGCATTGCCGCTCTTGCGCGACGCACTCGAAGCTCATCGCTACGAGATGGAAATGGGTGACGGCGTAGAGCCCGTCGAACTGGCCCAGTGGATCGCGACAGAACACGCGGGCTTCGATGCCCACAACTATGGTTTCCCCGGATTCCATGAGTTCATGGTCTTTGCCGAACGTCGTGGCGTCGTCAAGGTAAAGAAGGAAGACGAACGTGGGGTCGTGATTTATCTCGGCCGTGAGTTCTTCCCGCCTCCTGCACCCAAGGTCAAGAAGGAAGAGGAATTCTACAGCGAATACGATGAAGTGCAGCCTTATGTTGAAGGCCAGCCCAGCATCGTTGAGCCCAATCCTCCTCCAGTCAAACCGAAGAAGGCCGTTCGGGCTCGCAAGTCTACTTCGACTACAGCCAAGAAGACCTCCTCGGCAGCACCTCGCACCCGCCGAAAGAAGATCGACTAACATGATCGAACGGCTATTTCCTCCCGGAGTACCTAGCCCGAAGAACCCCTACTCGCCAGCCGTAAAGGCTGGCGGGTTCATTTTTGGCTCTGGCCAGATTCCTATGAATCCGGACACTACCGAAATGAGCTACGGGGACATCCAGCACGAAACCCGAGTCACGCTAGGCAACATCCAGCGCATTCTCGAAGGCTCGGGCTCTTCTTTGGCCGACGTCGTCAAAGTAAATGTTTACCTCGCCGACGAGCGCGATTTTGCCCAGATGAACGAGGTCTACATCGAGTTCTTTGGCAAAGACCGTCCGGCACGCACAACCATCGGTTGCAAGTTTGCCAACCCCACGATGAAAGTCGAAATCGACTGCATCGCTTATACGGGTTAAGAGCGCAGTTCCACGATTGTGGCCCCGGTGCCACCTTCGGCTGGAGTTGCAACATACCAACGGGCCACATGGGGATGCTTCGTAAGCATCTGCTGTATGGCCTTTTTTAGTACCCCGTAACCGTGTCCGTGAATGATCCGGATTCGGGATATCGATCCAAGGCTCGCACGGTCGAGAAAATGATCGACGTTATCGAGAGCTTCGTCCGAACTTTGGCCAATGACGTTGAGTTCTTTGGTGGGTGTGTCCCACGTGGGGCCGGGCTCAAAGCGCACATTGCTCGGCAGCTTCTTCGCTGCAGCCGCATCGGTTAACACTTCGAGAACCTCTTCACGCGGAATCTTCATCTTGAGAAAGCCAGCCTGCACTTCAATCTGGCCATTGTCGTGGATGCGCAGCACCTGTGCCGGCTCCCGCACGTTCTCTACCCGAACCTTCGACCCGACAATCAGCTTGGGCCCCGTGGGCGCGGCAGCCTGTCCCTCCGGCCGCACAGCCGACTGCACTTCAGCCTGAAACTCCCGCTTGAATTTCGCAGCCTTCAACTGCGCCTGATCAGCCGCCTTGCGAGCATCGGCACCCGATTTGATGTCTTCAATCGTCGCCCTGGAATTCCGCTCAAACTCGCTCAACAACTTGCTCGTCTTGGCCTCAAACTCGCGGATGCGCTGGGCATCACGCTTGTCGAAGCGGTCTTGCAATTCCCGCTCGCGCGCATTCAGTTCAGCGTTCTTGAGAATCCAGCTCTTCTCGATCGCAGTAGCCGATTCCAGCTTCTGATTCAGCTCGGCAAGAAAGCGGGCAATATCCTGATCGCGCGTTGTCATCGAAGCGCGGGCTTGCACAATCACTTCTTCGAGAATGCCAAAGCGCGCAGCCGTATCGAGACCCGCAGACTTGCCAGGCGCGCCCACCCGCAACTCAAAAGTAGGCAACAGCGTTTCATCGTCAAAACCCATCGAAGCACTCAACACACCTTCGTGGTTTACCCCGTAAATCTTCAGCGCCAGCAAGTGCGTCGAAGCAAGAGTAAAACAGCCATCGCGATGAAAGCGATCCACAATCGCCACACCCAGCGCTCCACCTTCTTCAGGGTCTGTCGAGCGGCCAATTTCATCAAGAATCACAAGGCTGTCGGGCGTAGCCTGATCGAGCAACTCCGCCACATGACGCATGTGCGAGCTGAAGCTCGAAAGACTCGTCTCAATCGACTGGCTATCCACAATATCGGCCAGCACCTGATCGAATATCGGCAGCGTCGCCTCCATCGCCGGCACAGGCAATGCACTCTGAGCCATCAGGCACAAGAGGCCGACGGTCTTCATCGCAACCGTCTTACCACCCGTGTTGGGGCCACTGATCAGAAGCGTTCGTTTGATCTCGTCCAGATCGAGATCAAGTGGCACAGCACTCTGCCGCTTGCGCCGCAGCACATCGGTCAGCAGCGGGTGACGCGCTTGCTTGAGATGCAAATGATTCGAAAAGGTAGGAATCGTGCAGCGAAACTCCGCACCAAACCGCGCCTTGGCAAACACAAATTCCAGTGCACCCATGACGTCAACGGCCGTAGCAATCTCCTCATGCTGTTCGCGCATCTTGCCGGTAAGCTCGCGCAGGATGCGGTGGCACTCACGCAGCTCTTCTTCGATCAGCCGCACCAGTTCGTTATTCAGTTGAATCGTTTCCAGCGGCTCGACAAAGCTGGTTTGGCCAGATCCGCTAGTGCCATGCACCACTCCCTGTACGCGCCCCTTGAAGTTGGTAGCCACCGGCACAACAAAGCGATCCCCACGCAGGGTGACGTATTCGTCCTGCATCACACCGTCATCGCGGTGGGCCTTCATGAAGCGTTCGAGGGAGTGCTGAATAGACTCCTTCTGCCGGCCTAGCTCCTGCCTCAGCCGCTTCAATGCAACACTCGCGTCATCCTCAAGGCCACCATCAGGCCGAATCTTGCCGTCAAGCGCCCGAAGAAGCTGACGAAAATCGCCAATCTTTTCAGCCTTCTCCCAAAGCAGCGGGAAGCGATAAGGCGACTCGCTCAGCCCTTGCCGAAACTCCGTAGCCCGCATGAGCCACGCACGCACAGCAAGAATTTCCAGCCCCTCAAGCACCGCGCCTTCAATGCGCACCCGCGCCACGGCCTCGCCTACATCCTCAAGATCGGTAAAGCGCAGACGCGGCAAACCTGAGTCTTCACTATCCCCTTCGGTGAGAAACGTAAGCGCTTCGCTCAGTTCAGCGAGGCTGTCAACCAGCGCCTCGCGGTCTGTAGAGGGTTGCATCGCCTCCAGTTGGCGGTGCCCGGCGGCAGACGAAACATAGCGCGCCAGCAGCGCGCGCAGGCTTTCGTACTCTAAGAGGTCTTGGCTCCAGTTCGGCATCGTTCGATTACTTCGAGTGTGCCCGAGGTAACGGGCACTCCTTTCAATTCTTCGGGTGTGAACCAGCGCACATCGGCAGAGTCGCTACCGGCTGCGGGTTCGCCACTTGTGATCTCACAGACATAGTCGAGCAGGACGTAGTGATACTCGATTTCGCCGGCTGTGTCGGGCATGATGCGTTCGAAGATCTCGCCGAAACGGACGATTCTAACTTCGAGGCTGGTTTCTTCCATCACCTCCCGCAGGAGGGCTTCTTCAAGGGTTTCGCCGCTCTCGACAGCCCCTCCCGGCAGGCTCCAGTAGCCCTTGAGAGGTTCCTTGCCGCGCTGCACCAGCAGGATGCGGTCTCCATCAAAGATCAGCGCGCCGACACCCAGGATAGGTTTTGCCGGATAGCGCCGGACATCGAGTTTTACAGCTATTCGGTGGTAACTCCCTTAACCTTCATCCTCGCACGGTACACGCCCGTCTTTGCAGTGATGTAGAGCGTCATGCGGTCTTCGTCGCCGAAAGCCATGTTCGAGGGCTTGTCGCCCATGTGAATCGTCTGCAGCGCTTTCCCCTGCGGCGACACGATATAGATATGGTTGGCCGCGATATACAGGTTGCCCTTTTCATCCACATTCAGGCCATCTGGAGGCCCATCAATCTGATCGACAAACACCCGTTCATTGCTCGCCACGCCCTTGCCATCGAGATCATAGGCATACACTTTACGCTCGTCAGAATTGGCAACATAAAGAATCCGGCCATTCGGCGAAAGCGTCAGCCCATTCGGCCGGCCCTTGGGCTTCGCGATCACCGTAAGCTCGCCTTTCGGGGTTAGGTGATAAACGCCATAGAAGCTCAACTCACGCGTGTCGGCCTGGTTCCCAAAAGCAGGATCTGTGAAATAAAGCTGCCCGTCTTTGCGAATCACCAGATCGTTTGGCGCATTCAGCCGCTTGCCTTCAAACTTGTCTGCCAGGATGTCGAACTTCTTTTCGTCACCGGGATAAAGACGGATGATGCGCCGGGCTTTGGTTTGAGCAACGACAAGGTGACCCTCTTTGTCGTAGGCGATGGCGCTCGG
Source organism: Acidobacteriota bacterium (assembly GCA_026394095.1). Classification (GTDB taxonomy): domain Bacteria; phylum Acidobacteriota; class Terriglobia; order Bryobacterales; family Bryobacteraceae; genus Bryobacter. The sequence goes on from JAPKYY010000157.1 coordinate 16,918, forward strand.
GCCAGCCATTTCTTCGCGGTACTTGGCAGTGCCTTTGCCAGGGAGAAAGGCGAAGATCTGATCGTTGGGTACATCACAGAAAAGCAGGGCTGTGGCGGCCTTAGACCAGAGAGGTGCCTGGGCGAAGCGCAGGCCTCCTGCGGCTTTCTCGATTTGGATGCTGGAGAAGTCCTGTCCGAACCCAAGTTGAAGAGCGAGACAGGTGATTCCCAAAATGGCGAATCGCATGGGGTTGATTCTACATCGTAACGGTGAGAGAGTATAAAAATACCAATGTCGATCAAATATATGGTGATTGCTTTTATGGCCCTGGCGATGAGTGGAGCGGGGCCCGACCCGGCGCATGAGAAAGCGGTTCAGGAATACCGCACCAAAATGGAGACAACGCTGAAGTCCGACACTGGCTGGCTCACGGTTGCGGGTCTGCATTGGCTCAAGCCAGGCGAAACCACCTTTGGCAGTGACCCCAAGAGCGGCTTCGTCCTGCCCGCCGGTAAAGCTGCGGCTAAAGGTGGAGTTTTCAAATTTGACGGCAAAAAGGTTGTGTTGAAGGTAGAGCCGTCGGCCGGCATTCTGGTAAACGGCAAGGCCTTTACCGAAGGTCCTCTGGTGGACGACGGAGCCGACAAGAAGGCCGACCTCGTAACCACAGGTGACCTGTCGATTATCATCATCGAGCGCGGCGGCAAGTTTGGGATTCGGCTCCGCGACAAGACCAGCAAATATCGAAAGGCATTCACCCACCGCAGTTGGTACCCGGTAAAGGCGGATTACAACATCAAGGGCAAATTCTTACCCTATGCTGTTGCCAAAAAGCTGCGCGTACCAACGGTGATCGAAGGTGTGATCGAGGAGCACGAGAGCCCCGGAGAAATTGAATTTCAGCTGGCCGGCGCGACACATCGGGCGCAGGTTTTGAAGGCCGGGGAAGGCCAGTTGTGGCTCATCTTCAGGGACCGTTCGAGTGGCAAGGCAACCTATCCAGCGGGCCGCTTCCTGTACGGAGATCTGGCCAAAGACGGCACTGTAAGCTTCGACTTCAACAAAGCCTACAACCCCCCCTGCGCCTACACGCCCTTCGCCACCTGCCCCCTGCCGCCGCGCCAGAATTCACTCAAAGTAGCCGTAGAGGCTGGCGAGCTGACTTATCACCTTGAGCCATAGATCGAGGCTCATGGTTTCCTCAGCGTTGGCACGCAAGGCGGAGCTTAGCCTCTAGTTTAGTAGCTTGGTTGGTCTTCGTGGTTTAAGAAGAGCTCGGATGTAGCGGTGCAGCCAAGGCTGATTCAGTTGCTCTTGTTTTGCGCGCGCGACCGGAAGAGACCTACCCCCTGGTTCGGGCTGCAAATGAAAAGCTCCGGTGTAACGTGGTCAACTCAAAGCGCAAGTTCGTTCGGCAGTTGATTGAATATCTGTTCCCGGCCCCCAAAAGCAACCAAACACTCATTGGTATTCTGAAGACGCAAGCGCCGCAAAATCTGAGGCGGAGCACAGGAAACTGGCTACAGGAGAATGGCCGCAAAGCTTAGATTCCTACTGTTAAAGCTGCCCCCGCATGCACGCCGACCCTTACTACACCGCCCTCGCCACCGCCTTCGTCCGTGGCCGCCTGGCTAACCCAGGCGCCACTATCGAAGATGGCCTAGTGGCCGGCCTGCGCCTCCACAAATTCAAGAACGACACTCTTCTCCCCCGCGTCCAGCGTGTGCTCGGAATCCTCCACGGGCTCTCCCCGGAAAGCCTCCTCGATGTCGGCAGCGGACGCGGCGCCTTCCTCTGGCCACTCCTCGACACTTTCCCCAACCTCACCGTCACCTCCATCGACACAAGCGAACAAAGAGTCAACGACATCAACGCCGTCCGCACCGGCGGAATCTCCCGGCTCACCGCCCTACAGATGGACGCCGAGCGCACCACCCTTCCCGCAAAATCCTTCGACGTCGTAACCCTGCTTGAAGTGCTCGAGCACATGCCCAACCCGGCAGCAGCTCTAAGCAACGCAGTCTCTCTCGCCCGGCGCTTTGTTATCTTGAGCGTGCCCTCCGTACCCGACGACAATCCGGAACACATACACCTCTTCACGCCCGATCAAATCACCGCGATGGCCACCGCAGCCGGCAGCCACCGCACCACAATCGAGCATGTGCTGAACCACAGAATCGCCATCCTGCGCGTCGAAGCCTAAACCCATGCGCCCCATCGTCAAATACCCTAGGACCCCACACATCACCGGCTCCCATCTGCAGCCGGGCGATGAAGATCTGCTATCGGTTGCCATGGAATCTCTACATGGCCTCCCCCTGGTGGTTGAAGAAAAACTCGACGGCTCAAACTGCGGCATCAGCTTCGACCCTGAGGGCAACCTGCTACTCCAAAGCCGCGGCCATATCCTCACTGGAGGCCCGCGAGAACGCCAGTTCGATCTCTTCAAACGCTGGGCCAGCCACCACGTCCTCTGGTTGCGTCAAAGCCTCGCTACCCGCTACATCATGTACGGCGAGTGGCTCTTCGCCCGCCACACCATCCCCTACGATTCACTCCCTCACTACTTCCTCGAATTCGACATCCTCGACCGCGAAGCGGGAGAATTCCTCTCAACCGAACGACGGCAGCGCCTGCTCGCGGGCGGGCCAGTCCTCTCCGTCCCAGTCCTGACAGCAGGCACAGACCTCAACATTGCAAAGCATCTCGGCCAATCCACCTGCTCCACCCGCGAAGCCATGGAAGGCCTCTACCTCAAGCACGAAGAAAACGGCCAGGTCCTCGGCCGTTACAAGTACGTCCAACCGGCCTTCCTCCAAACCGTCGAAGCCTCAGGCGAACACTGGATGGACCGCCCCATCGAAGCAAACACGCTGCGCCCGGGAGTAAATCTCTTTTGATGAAGCTACTCCCCTGTCCACTTCCATCCGCGCAACACGACTGGCCCGCCCTCACCCGTCAATTCGACTGGATCCGCGCGATGAAAGATTGCCCGCAAGATCCCATCCATCATGCCGAGGGCGATGTCTGGATTCACGTCAACCTGGTCTGCGAGGCCCTCCTTCAATTGCCAGAATGGCAAAGCCTCCCAGAGGCCCAACGAGAAATCGTCTACGCCGCAGCCCTCCTCCACGACGTCTCAAAGCCTGCCTGCACCAGAGTCGAAGATGGCCGCATCACCGCACGCGGCCATTCCCAACAAGGTGCCATCCAGGCCCGCCGCATCCTCTGGGAACACGGTGCAGACATACAGGCAAGAGAACAAGTCTGTGCCCTCGTGCGCTACCACCAGATTCCCTTCTACCTGATCGAAAGGCCCGATGCCCAACGCATGGCCCTGCGAATCAGCCAGCAAACCCGCTGTGGTCACCTGGCGATCTTGGCCAAAGCCGACGCCCTTGGCCGCATCTGCCAGGATCAGCAAGGTCTCCTGCTCAAGATCGGCCTCTTCGAGGAACTCTGCCGCGAGCAAGCCTGCCTCAACCAGGCCTGGAAATTCCCCTCACCACTCAGCCGCTTTGAATACTTCCGTCGGGAAGGCCGGGATCCCAGCTACCATGTCCACGAAACCCCGAGCTTTGAAGTCATCCTGATGGCAGGCTTGCCCGGCTCAGGCAAAGACACCTGGCTTGCCCAACATGCCCCATCCTTGCCGGTGATCTCCCTCGACGACATTCGCGAAGAACTCGGTGCACCTCCAACCGGCAATCAGGGTGTAGTCATCCAGGCCGCCAAAGAACGCGCCCGCACTTACCTCCGCACCCGCACCAGCTTCGCCTGGAACGCCACAAACCTGACCAGAGACATCCGCACTCAGCTAATAGACCTCTTCACCGATTACCACGCACGAGTCAAAATCATCCACATCGAAGCCCCGGCTCACTCCCTATTCCACAGGGTCGACAAAAGAGAGCGCCAAGTCCCCCACCCAGCCATCAAGCGAATGCTCGAACGCTGGGACATCCCAGATCCAACCGAAGCCCCGGTCGTCGAGTGGTGGCTCAATAAAGACAGCTTCGAGCTGCAAGCCGGCTTCAGCTAAAGCTTCTTCGCAAAAGCCGAGTAATCCAGCCCGCCAAAGAACGACTCCTTCATACTCGCCGGCAGCGCATTCAATTCAGGCCGCTCCTCATATGCCGGGGCAAACCGTTGCACATCAATCCGCCCAAACCCGGCCTCTTCGAGGTAAAAGCAAAGCAGCGCCGGCGGCACCGGCCTGGTATGCGAAGGGTCCACATAAAAGTGCGTCGCAAAAATGGCGAGACACTCCGGATTCGGAGTCTCAAACACAATCACCCCACCCGTCTTCAGCGCCACAGAACAAGCCTGCACCAGCCTCCACACTTCAGCCGGCGGCAGATGCTCAATCACCTGCGCACAAAAGATCCCGTCAAACGATCCCGGCCCCTCTTCAGCCAGATACTCAAACACATTCGCCCGCCGCGCCTCAAGCCCCTGCGCCTGCAACAGCGAAACATTCTCCTCATACAAATCCACCCCAACACCAGCCACCCCGCGAGCCTTGAGCAAGCTCAAAAACTCGCCACGCCCGCATCCAATATCCAGCACCCGCTCGCAGCCCTCAAACCGCGAAACATAGCCTTCAAAGTGCTTCTGGATCTTCGGCGCATCCCCACGAAACTTGTTCGCAAAATGCACCCAGTCGATATCGATCGACGCATCCGAACTACCACCAGCCACCACACTGGCCGGCTTCTGACGCACACTCCGGATCTCGGCATAGATGATCCGCTCATACTCCACACGAACCTTCTCCAGTTCATTCCAGAACCGCTGCTGCATCGCGAAATTCGATCGCTCCAGCGCCCCCTCAAAATCCCTGTGTTGAGCCACAACCCGCTCCTCAAACCGCTGCTCCAGCACCGCCGTCCGCTGCGCATAAGCTGCTTGCAAATCAGCCACAGCCCGCAGAAACTGCACCTCATTCCGGCCCAGCTTCTCTTCCCACTCCCGCCGCCACACCAGCCAGTTCGAACGAATATCCTTAAGCTCAGCCGTCTCCCGGCGAATCTCCTCCATCGGCGGCTCAAACTTCGGTGGAATCGTCTTCAGCGTCCGGTTGATCGAATTCAAACCCTCAAGCACCGAGTCAAGACTTCGCACCATCGCATAGTTGAAATCCACCTGATCCCGCACAAACCAGCCCAGGCTCCGCGCAATCGTCTGCTTCACGCCCTGGATCAATCCATTCAGCAACCCACCCGGCCGCGGATTCACCCGCCCAATCGCCGCCACCTTTGCATTGGCCTGATCCCGTGCCTCCAGCACCGGCGTAAAGTCCGGCAACTCCAGCCCATGCCAGAGCCCGCTCGGATAACGAGCCATCACCCGCTCGCGAATCTCTCGAATCGCCAGCTCCAGCTCTTCCTCGTGCGTAAGTTGCCCCGGACTAGTCTTTTCGCTCATAACTCGCCGATATCTTCGAATAGATTCCACCCCGTGGCGTAAAGTCTCCCACCACCGTTGCCTTGCGCGGCTTCGTCGCCCGCACCACATCCTCAAGAATCCGGTTCACGATATTCTCTTGAAAAATCCCCAGATTCCGATAGGCCAGCAAATACATCTTGTAAGCCTTCAGCTCAAGACAATCCGCATCCGGCGTATAACGCACCGTCAGCGTCCCATGGTCCGGCAACCCGGTCTTCGGGCATACGCTCGTAAACTCAGGGCTCGAAATCTCAATCTCATAATCACGGCCAGGAAACTGGTTGGGCCAGGTCTCAATCTCAGGTAATTCCGCCTTCACACCGCTAGAGGCGTGATCGTCTGTGTATTGTTTCATTGTTCTTTCAACTTCCGAATCAGCAGGTCGAGAAACAAACCC
>JAPKYY010001056.1 GCA_026394095.1 Acidobacteriota bacterium
TTGTCGAGGATACTCATTGAGCCTCCAGGGCTTCAATGATGATAACGGAAATCCGGCGGAAGTGTTCCCAAAATCGGACAGGGCTGAAGCGGATTTCTTTTGGGCCGAGGCGTGTTAGCCTGCGGACACTTTGCTGGAAATCTTGTAACGGAGGACGATCATGCAATTCAAGACAATGCTGCTAGTTTTAGCAGCTCCGATTTTGGCTTACAGCCAGATGACAACCGAGCAGAAGGTGACCGACTTTACCTCGCTCAGCCAATTTTATGTACGGCACTATACGCCTGCGAATTGGAAGATTGTGCAGTTTGGATTCGATTTGAGGGACATTCGGCCCTGGATCGCAAAAGTGAGAGCGACCAAAACGGATATGGAGTACTACGATGTGGCGATCGAGTATCTGGCGATGTTGCAGGACGGGCATATCCGCTATACGGTACCGACGAATTTTCAGGCTTACCTTAGATTTGATGTCGATATCTATGATGGCAAGACACTAATTGAGCTGATTGCGAATGGATATCCGATGCGAGACTTCCCGATCGAGATTGGGGATGAGCTGGTGTCGGTGGACGGGTTGAGCTCTGAGCAATGGATCCAGCGGCTGTCACGCTACGGGATTGGTGCCAATGAGAGTGCAACACGGAGGCGAGCGGCGGACTTTATCACTTTCCGGCCACAGCAGAGCATTCCCTGGGCACCACAAATTGGGGAGACGGCAAAGGTAGTGATCCGGAAGCCGGACGGGACTGAAAAGACCTACGATTTGCCGTGGTTCAAATCCGGCACACCGATTACGAATTTACCTCCTGTGAGCGGCCCTCGACTCTCGATCAGCGAGAGCCCCTCGTTGAGAAACCCTCTAGATCGCTACGCCGGACTGGCCGCGCAGTGGGGTGTTTACACGGGCGAGCGAAGTGTCGAGGCAGAAACGCTTAGTGCAGAAGAGCGCGAAGCGCGAAGCACGCAGATGGCTGAAGCGCACCCTGTGGATGTGGCACTTACGGGACTGGGGCAGCTTACGCCGCTCTACGGGCCGCCGGCCGGGCTGCGGCTGCGTCTCGGGACAGGGCAAAACGACTTCTTCCTTTCCGGCACTTTTCCGCTGGATGGTAAAACGGTGGGCTGGCTCCGTATTCCGACTTTCGGGCCTAGCAACGCCACCGCAGCAATCACGCAATTCCGCAATGAGATCGCCGCGCTTCAGAATCTCACCTCAGCCCTTGTGATCGACGTGATGCACAATCCTGGCGGGAATGTCTGCTACGCGCAGGAACTGATGCGCTACCTGGTGCCGAAGCCATTCTGGGGGATCGGATATTGGATCAAGCCGACGCTGGCCTGGAAGGTGAGCTTCGATGCGCGGGCAAGAAGTGCGCAGAGCCCGCTGGTGCCAACTTGGGAGAGAGTGCTTCTAGAGGAATACGATCGTTTAGTGTCGGCAGCCTACGACAAGGGAGAGGAAACCGGAATTTATCCGATCTGTGCCTCGTCGGTGACGGTTTTGCCGCAGGACGTCGTTTATACCAAGCCGATCATGCTGTTGACGAACGAGTTCAGCATTTCGGCAGGGGATACTTTTCCAGCGATGTTTCAGGACGCAGCACGAGGGAAGATTGTGGGTATCCGGACGGGCGGGCTTGGTGGAAATGTGAATGACTACTTCAACACAGGAATTACAGAAGCCAATCTGCGCATCGTGCGGTCGCTGTTTATTCGTGAAAATGCTGTGCCATCGCCTTATGGGCCGACCCGGTTCATGGAAAACGTTGGCGTGGCACCGGATGTGAAGCTGGACATCATGACTCGCGAGAATCTTGTAAACGACGGACGCCCATTTGTTGCAGCGTGGGTGGAAGAAGTGAGGAAGATTCTGCAGTAGAAGCTATTTGGGCTTCGTGCCGGCATCGGTGACGCAGCGGATGCCGATGTCGTTGGACTTGAATGCGGCAGGAATGCTGGCGAACTGGACGCTGACTTTCTGGTCGAGCGGCCTTGAGAAGCTACCCCCACGGATCTGGACCCAGAGGTCCTTTTCTGTGGGAGGTGGCTTCATCAGTTTGCTGAAGTTCGTGATCGCCGGAGCTGATGGCTTCGTGCGTTCATCGACCCACTCGAAGACGTTGCCCGCAAGATCGAGGGCTTTGTAGATGCTGTCGGAGTTGGCCCAACTGCCGACTGGCTGAGGGCCTTTGAGGTTCGGCAGTTTGGGATTGTCGGCTACGACGGCCAGCTCGGGGAGATGTTCATAGCCCCATGGGTAGGTTCGGCCCATGCCACCACGAGCGGCTTTTTCCCATTCGACGGCATAGGGGAGGCGCTTGCCGGCCCAGGTTGCAAACTCACGGGCATCGTCGAAGGAGACGTTTACGACGGGTAGTTTTTTAGAAGCTTCGTCATCGGGAAACTTTTCTGGCAAGGGCCAGCCGCGCTCCATAGCGAACTTCTTATAGATCTCGTTGGTGACTTCGTGCTTGTCGATGTAGAAGGCTTTCTGGGCTCGCTTCTCGTTGTTTTCTCCAAAGAGGAAGTCTCCTTCCTGGACGAGCAGCATTTCACCTGTAGAGGTTTGAATCTGCGCTGGCAGTTCAACGACAGCAGCAGCCTGTCCCTGCTTTTTGGCATCGTTTTTCGGTTCGCCACGCGGGATGAGGTTGAAGATCAAAAGCAGAATGATGAGGCCGAGGGCTGCGGCACCACCAATCCAGGCCATCTTAGGGATTTCAGTGCGCGGCTTGGTGAGTTGAGTGATGGTTTCGACATCGCCCGTCTCCATCGTCTTGAGCACCGTTTCCAGTTCCTGAATGATGATGCCGAAATTCTCAGGACGTTTTGTCTGGTCTTTTT
>JAPKYY010000849.1 GCA_026394095.1 Acidobacteriota bacterium
CACCAACCCTCTCGATGCCATGTGCTACACGGCGCACGTCGTTTCAAAGTTCCCCAAGAATCGCGTTATCGGTATGGCCGGTGTGCTCGATACCGCACGCTACCGCACCTTCATCGCAGAAGAACTCAACGTTTCGATGGAAAACGTTACTGCGATGGTTCTCGGCGGCCACGGCGATACGATGGTCCCCCTCGTGCGTCTTACCAGCGTCAGCGGTATCCCGATCACTGAGTTGATCCCGCAGGATCGCATCGACGCCATCGTCAAGCGTACCCGTGAGGGCGGCGCTGAAATCGTCAAGTACCTCAAGACCGGCAGCGCCTTCTATGCGCCATCTGCCGCCACTGTCGAGATGGTCGAGAGCATCCTCAAGGACAAGAAGAAGGTTCTTCCCTGCGCAGCCCTGCTCGAAGGCGAGTATGGCATCAACGGTCTTTTCGTCGGCGTACCCTGCAAACTGGGGGCCTCCGGTATCGAGAAGATCTATGAGCTGCAGTTGAGCGAAGCCGAAACAGCAGAACTCAACCGTAGCGCTGCTGCCGTCCAGGAACTCGTCGATGTATTGAAGTCGAAGGGCGCGTAAGCGCCCTCCCCTTCTAGAATCTAAATCGCAACGAAGCCTGCATCCGCCTTGGGGCTCGCGTTCCGATCACCTCACCGAACCGTGTGTTCACCTGCGCGCCGCTGGCATCAAAGCGCGCAGTGCTGTCCACCGCATTGTACTGAGTGTGATTGAACGCGTTGTACATTTCCCAACGCAGCTGCAGGCTTTTCTTTTCACTGAATATCGGAATGTTCTTGAAGAAGCTGATGTCCCAGTTCACATTCCCAGGGAGCCGGAATACATCCTTCGGCGCATTCCCGAAATCTCCACGCGCGGGCCGCGCAAACACGCTCGGGTTGAACCACTTCGAAAAGGTCCTATCGGAATGGTCCAGTTGTGCCTTCCCTGTAACGTTGATTCGATTCCCGTCGCCTCCACCACTCAGGTCAACTGTGTCTACTGTAGAGAACCCGACTCCTGATGGAGTTCCACTAGCGAAAGTCGTAATGCCAGACACCTGCCACTTGTCCAGAACCAGCCGCCCGACCTTGTTCGGCATGATCCGGCTGCCTCGCGGCAAATCCCAAATGTAGTTCGTCACGAAGATGTGGGTTTGGTCAAAGCCGAGCTTGCCATAATTCCACACTCGAATATCCCGATACTGCGCGATGCCATCTCCATCCGAGTTCGCATATCCCATCGCTTTCGAATACGTGTAGGCAACGCTGATCGATAGCCCTTGAGCAAACCGGCGGTTTAATGTTACCTGCCCTGAGTTGTAGTTAGAAGTGGAAGAGAAGTCGTTGTATGAGATACTCCCCCAGCCCGGAAATGGACGGAAGAAGTTGTCAGGCAGTGGTGTCGCTGGGTTAGACGGATCCGCATTCGATGTCAAGTAGCGTGCACCATAAGGCACCGTGTTGATATTCCGGCTTACCTGCAAGTGTCGTCCAACATTGCCCACGTATGTCACCTCAAGCACTGTGCCTTTTCCGATATCGCGCTGCACGCCAAAGGTGAAGTTGTACATCGCCGGCGTTACCGCTTTCTTCTCGAAAGTAGAAGTGTTGTTGGGGAACAACACGCCTGTCGAGCTCAAATAAGAATCAAGCGAACCGTAGTAGACCGTCGGTGTTTGCTGAGTAGGAGGATTTTGCGAGAATCCTCTCACACCCGGAGCCACCGTGTTGTGGAAGATTCCGAAGCCAGTACGGATTGCCGTTTTTCCATCGCCAAAAGGATCGTATGCGATGCCAAAGCGTGGCTCGTAAAGTACAGGGGCCTGATCTCGAAACCCTCGCGGATAACTTGTATTCGATGCCACCACTGCCCCATTGAATGGATTGCCACTGCCTGGCACAAACGCACCGATGAATACTGCAGGCAGAATCTCACCATTGCGGGGGTTCACCGCTCGCCGCCCCTGCGGTGTTGTCACTGGTGCATACAGCGTTGGAATTTGCTTGGAGTCGAAGAGACTGAAGTCCCAGGCTGAAGCTTGCTGCCGGTTGTGATACCACTGGTTAAACCACACAAACCTCATTCCGATGTCCATGGTCAGCTTACGGCTGATCTTCCAGCTATCCTGCACAAACCAGCCCATCGTTGTCTTGCGTCCTTCGTTGGAAGGCCGGCTCTGCGATTCACTATAGTTCGCGAAATTCCCAAGCACCGCATTCGAATAGGCGTAGTTGGAATCGAATGGATTATTCACATCGCGTCCAAACGCAAAGCTGCCTCCATAGGTGCCTTGTTCACCTTCATAGTTGCGAACGCGCTCAATCGCGATTCCGGCCTTAAAGGTATGAGCCCCCAGCGTGTGCGTAATGTTGTCGCTGAGATTGAAAGCTGTGTCTGCTCCACGTAGGGGAAAGCGACCGTCATAGGTAATTGCCGCTGCATTCGTAACTCCGCCGTAGCTGGCCTGTGGGATCACTCCCAGAGGATTATTCGCCGGATAGAATTGCCCAAGCGTCGATAGGCCACGATCTGCACGCAACACGTTCTTCAACTCAGTCGCATTTAGCGGTGGTCCGTCTTCGACGCTGTGTCGCACACCAAACGTGAATTCGTTGACGGTTCGGTTCGACAGAATACGGGCCCAGTTCATCACGATCCCGTCATCGGTGAAAGTGTACTTCTGCTGGATAAGACCCCAGTTTGAGGAACCTGCAGCAACGGCGTAGCCGATCGAATCGGCAAACCAGGTGGACCCTCGAAAGTTCAGCGAATCTTTCGACGTAGGCCTCAAATCGATTCGGAACAAATGCTGATTGCGAGGCTGATTGATGGCTTCCTGAAATTGATAATTGAAATTGCCTCCAGTAACTGCCCGGTTCAACTGATTTGGCAGAGGGAAGATGTTCAGCATCGCACGGCCATTGGCGCTCAACCGGCTGGCTGGAATCACATTGTTGGGGAAATTCGCATTCGCTTGCGGGTCACGGATCAGGATGATCCTGTTGCTTAAATCCACGCTCTGTGAAAAATCGCCTGCCCGCTCAAGCGCAGTCGGAACCGTCACCTGACGTACAGCTTGCGGGTTTTTCACCCAGCTCTTCTCGAAGGAATAAAAGAAGAATGCTTTCTCTTTCAACCCCTTCCCCAGGGGTATAGGGCCGCCCAGGGTTCCGCCCAGGGTACTGTAGCGGTAAATTGGCCTCAGCACGCCATTGCGATTGCTGAAAAAATCATTCGCATTCCAGCTCTCATGCCGCTTGAACCAATATCCAGTCCCGTGGTACTCGCGCGATCCGGACTTGGTCACAATGTTGATCGAGCTTGCTCCGTTACGTCCGTATTCGGCCTGATAGTTGTTCATCAGAACCTTCACTTCACCGATCGCATCCATGTTGATCGGGCTTGAGAAAGTGCCGGGGCTGCCGAGGTCGTTGCCCGTCACTCCGTCCACTTGCAAGCTATTCCAGTTGCTTCGTGTCCCCTGGATGTTGGGCGACTGTGTGCCGAAGCTTCCACCCAGAAACTCTGTATCAGTCTGCTGCGCCACCCCAGGCAAAATGCGTAACATCGAAACTACGTCGCGGCCTCGAATCGAGACTTGCTCGAGCTGCCTTGCTCCGATCAGTGCCGAGTGCTCGGTCGAACTCGTTTGCACGGTCACTGCCTGCGCCTCAATCGTCACTGATTCAGACACTGCACCAATTGTCAGCGCAAGATTTCCAACAGCCAATCGTTCCGCCGCGCTGAGCGAGTTCCCTGTCTTCTTGAGCGGCTTGAATCCACTCACTTCAATTGCAACCGTGTAGCTGCCAGGCTGCAGGGCAGGGAACAAAAAGTCGCCCGACTCATTCGTTGCAGTCGAGCGCTCTTCGCCAGTGCGCTCACTAATCAATTTCACCGTTGCGGCTGGAATGACATTTCCGGTTGAGTCCACAACCGTTCCCGAGATCGATCCGGAAATTGTCTGTGCGGACAAACTTAGAGCACTGGTCAGGAGGAAGGCTAACAAAATTCGAAGCATTGTCCGAGAAGTCTATCGCACAATTATGAATCAATCATTAAGCCGAGCAATCCTCCGCCGAATGACTTCCCCTGCGCATCCGAGTGCAGGCTCAGTGTCCCACCGCCCATCAATGCTTCACGGCATACAAAATTCAGAGCATGGATATTCGGCAGCTCATATCCCACTACCTCGCCCAGAATCCTGTCGGCGAAATGTTCCTTCACTCTCTCCGCCGTTACTTCTCGCAATAGCAGCTCATAATCCTCAGCCCGATAAGCAATCACTCCGATGTTCACAAGATCGCCCTTATCGCCGGAGCGCGCATGAGCAATGCTTCCTAACGGTATTTTCATCCCAGTACCTCTACTCGGGTGACTACGGCTTCGCGGGGCAACAGCGCCGGCCAGTACGCCACCACCTGATGTGCCTTCGGCCTCCCATCGCCATAGCCTGTAGCCCCAGGCGGCCCATTTAGCACCAGCGGAATCATCTCGCGAGTCCATCTCTCAACGGGTCCCCGCTCTTTGGCTCTGACAGCCATTCGTAGCATTGCCCACTCATCACCAAACACCTCGGTCACAGCGCGATCAAACCTCAACCCGAGAATTTCACAACGCTCATTCACAATCGCTGCACCGCGGCGGGCCTTCTCTGCAGCCATCGGAGGCCCATAAACAAGCGTCCCCGCTGCCTTCCATCCCCAGTGATATGAGATGCTCGCTTTCAGCATCTCTGGCCTCGGCAAGCCATGCGCTCCCGTTACCCTGACGCGATCCCCCCCATCCTCAACCAACGTCACGCTTGTGAAGTCCGCAATCACGTCGGGAGTATAGTAAGCCCGCGGGTCACCCACTTCATATACAAGCTGCTCCTTCACGCTCCCAAGCGACACTCTTCCCCCAGAGCCCTCGTGCTTGGTAATCACAAAGGTCCCATTGGCCTCAGCTTCGACAATCGGATATCCGATACGAGCCAGATCGGGTATCGTCTCCCAATCCGCCAGGCAATTCCCTCCGGTGCATTGAGCCCCGCATTCCACAATGTGCCCTGCCGTGATCCCCGCCGCCAGCAAATCCCAATCCGTCTCCCCCCACCCAAACTCAAAGATCATCGGCGCCAGCACCAGAGCCGCGTCCGCACATCGGCCCGTCACCACAACATCAGCTCCAGTCCTCAAGGCCTCCGCAATCGGAAATGCCCCAACATAGGCATTCGCGCTCAGCACCTGCTCGCGCACTGTCGATAGCGCCTCACCTGTATCCATATTCAAGAACGGGTACTCATCCAGCCGGTCCAGAATGTCGTCGCCCAACACCACAGCTACCTTGAGCTGCGGACAACGCCGGCGAACCTCCTCAGCACAGGCAACCGGATTCACTCCGCCCGCATTGGCAATCACCTTTACGCCACGCGACTGGATCCGCTCCATCAACGCCGGAAAGTCCCGCGCGTACCCAAACGCCGGATTCTCCTTCTTCTGCTTTTGCAGAATTGACATCGTCACTTCGGCCAGATAATCCAGCGCCAGATAATCGAGCGGCCCATCCTCCACCAGTCGCACAGGTGCCTCTGAGGAATCACCCCAAAACCCTTGTCCACAGCCGATACGAATCATCGCGTGCATACCTCAAATAAGAACGAGAGCGTCTCTCGCGTCTTCGCCGGATCTACAATCGCATCCACATGCCCACGTGCCGCTGCATAGCGGGCATCGAGCCAACGGTCATAATCAGCTCGAGTTTGCTCAATCTTCCCTGCAATCTCCGGCCCCGGATTCGCCCCATGAATCGCCACCACCGCCGAATCCCCCTCCATCACTCCAATCCTGGCCGTCGGCCAGGCCAGTGCAAAATCAGGATCAAAACCCTGCCCCGCCATCGCATAATAACCAGCCCCGGAGCTATGATTCAGCGTCAGTACTATCTTGGGCACCGTCGCACAAGACATCGTCTCCACCATCTCAGCTCCAGCGCGAATGATGCCACTCTCCTCTGCTTGTTTGCCCACCATAAAGCCGGACACATCCTGTAAATACAGCAATGGCAAGCGGTGCCGCTCCGCTACCTCCACAAAATATGCCGCCTTTCGCGCCGACTCCGTGTAGATAATTCCGCCAATCCTCGGCCCCAGCGCCGTCTTCAAAAAACCACGCCGATTCGCAATCACCGCAATCGGCCTTCCTCCCAAACGGGCGCGAGCACAAATCAGTTCCGGCCCATAATCCGGCTGGTGCTCTTCCATCGAACCATCATCGAGAATCCCCTTCAAGATCTCAGCCGTGTCATAGGGCTGCCGGTGATCATCAGGCAAGACATCATAGAGATCCCCTAGCGAAGCAACCGCCCGCGCTTCCACGCCAACGGGCAATTCCCGAAATCGCCCCCGCAATATCTCGATGCACTCCCTGTCGTCGCGAGCCTTCAAGTGCGCAACCCCGCTCACGCTCGTGTGCATTGTGGCCCCGCCCAGCTCTTCAACTCCTGAAGTTTCGCCCGTCGCCCCCTTCACCAGATTCGGTCCCCCCAGGCCCATAAAGCTGGTCCCCTCCACCATCACAATCAAATCGCTTAGAGCAGGCAAATAAGCGCCGCCGGCGATACACATCCCCATCACTGCAGCAAATTGCGGAATCTTCAAATTCCGCCGCATCTGCGAGCAGTAATGAAAAATGCGTGCCGCTCCATATTGGCCGGGAAAGATCGAATCCTGCAGCGGCAGATTCACCCCGGCGCTATCCACCAGATAGACAATCGGGATCTTCTCCCGCATCGCAATTTCTTGCGCCCGCAAGATCTTCGCAATGGTTTCCGGCCACCACGCTCCCGCCTTCACAGTGGCATCATTGGCCACTACCACCGCAGCCCGCCCCTCGATTCGCCCAACTACACACACCACCCCGGCTCCTGGCGCTGCCCCATCATAGCGGTCATACCCCACCAGCAATCCTGTTTCAAAGCTCGGCGCCCCGGCATCGAGCAATAAACCGACACGCTCGCGAGCGGTCAGCTTCCCTTGCTTGTGTTGTTTTGCGATTTTGTCCGCACCACCGCCTTGCAGCAGTCTGCTCTCCAGTTCGCGTAATTCCTCAAGCAATTGACGGGTTCGATTCGGCATAACGCTGATCTAACTATAAGATGAGAAGACCTATGGCAATATTCGACCGCAAGACCGCTCAAGTCCTCGCGACGATCCTTGCCTTTGCAACAGGCCTTTGGCTGCTGTGGGGCTTGCGCGATCTCGCCTTTCTCCTCGTCCTCGCCATCTTCTTTGCCTACACGGTGGAACCCCTGATCAGCCTGATCTACCGGCACACCCCCAGCAACATCTCCCGCCGCACTTCCATCTTCGTGACTTTCAGTCTGGTTCTGATCGCCACCCTCAGCGCGGGCTTTGTACTCGGGCAGTTGGTAACAACCCAAGCCTCCGAACTCATCCTGCAACTTCCTTCTCTCGGCGAGGACCCTACTCGCTCTATTGCCTTCCCCTTGCCATCGCAGTTGGAGCCCTTCCGCGACGAACTGACACACTATGGCCTCGACTTTGCACGCACGGCAGCCAGCGGATTCCTGAGTAGTCTCGGTTCGACGACCTTCGCAATTTGTTGAGCAACTACATTCGCGCCCTCTTCCTCCAAAGCCTTTCCGTCTTTGTGGGCTATGCGCTCTTCTATCAGATGGCCCAAGTTCCCTACGCCATACTTTTCGCCACCCTTGCTGCGGTACTGGAAGTTATCCCTGTCCTGGGATGGATCAGCGCCAGCTTGCTCAGCATCCTGGTTGCCGGCTTTGTCGGCTATACCCACCTGCTCTGGATGTTCGTCTTCTATCTGGTCTTTCGCATCTTTCAGGACTATGTCATCACCCCCTACGTCATGCAGAAGGGCATTGAGCTTTCCGCTTTTCTCATCCTTACCGGAGTGATCGCTGGCGAGATGCTGGGTGGCATCAGGGGTATGTTCCTCTCGATCCCCTTCATGGCCGCTTTGAGGATTTTCTACCGCCACATTGCCAAACGCGGCCTGGCACTCAGCTTCATTCTTCTCGCCTCCCTCGCGCAAGCCCACTCCATCAGCGTCAGCACGAGCGAGGGCAAGCTCGAGGCAACTACCCTTACGCTCAACGTCCGCCTGCCTCGCTATGAAGTAGAACATCTCCCGCAAGCTGGCCTTGCAGCCGCATTCCGCTTCACCGGCACAACCCTTGAAGCCTCCAGTTGCAAGCCAGTGGAGAACGAACTCTTCTGCGAACTCAGCTACAAGTTTCCGCAGCCCCCATCAGAGAAACTCTACCAACCTATCCTTATCGCCCTGCTGCTCATCCTCTTTCTCCCGCTCCCCTTCATCGCTGGTGCCACTGCAGCCTTCCTCATCGTCCTCCCAGACAAGTTCTACGCCACACCGGGCTTCTTTGAACTCGCAACTGCCATTTCACTCTCCTACATCGCCCTCGAGCATCTGTTCTTCCCAAAGGCTGGTGGTAAGTGGATCGTCGCCGCTGTTATCGGTGCCATCGAGGGTACTGCCCTCGCCATCCTTGCCCGTCCCACCGGCCAGGGCGCAGTTGCCTTCGGGGCAGGCAACTTGATTGCCGCTCTCGCCCTGAGCCTTCTTGCCACAAAATTTTCGCGGAACATTCCAGAGCCTTGGTCTCGTAGAATCTTTTGGGCATTCTCAGCCCTCGGAGTGATTTGGAGCATATGGGTATTCATAAGACGCTTCTGATTTTCGGCCTTGCCGTCGTTACCTTCGCGCAAGACATTGCAACTAATGCCGACGCTTTCATGCAGCAACAGAAGCAATTCAGTGGCACCGTCCTGATCGCCAAAGAAGGCAAGGTGGTTTTCGAGAAAGCCTACGGCATGGCAAACTACGAGTGGTCTATCTCGAACACGACTGACACCAAGTTCCGGCTGGGCAGCGTAACCAAACAATTCGGTGCTGCCGCCATTCTCAAGCTCGAAGAGCAGGGTAAACTCTAAACCACCGACAAGGCCTGCGATTACCTCCCTGCCTGTCCCGAGATCTGGAAGCCCGTCACCATCCACCAGCTACTCACTCACACCTCTGGCATCCCCAACTTCACCAGCTTCCCCGAATATGCAAAGCTCCAGGTGCTCCCTTCCCGCTACGAAGAGCAAGTAAAGTCCGTCTGGGACAAGAAGATGGATTTCGACCCCGGCACAAAGTGGCAATACTCCAACACCGGTTACGTCATGCTGGGCCAGATCATCGAAAAGGCCAGTGGCAAGCCTTGGGAGACCTATCTTCAGCAGGAAATCTTCACCCCCGCCGGCATGGCCGATACCCGTGCCGATAGCAACTCAGAGGTCATTTCCAAACGTGCCGCTGGCTACGCCATCAAGACAGGCAAGCCAACCAATGCCCGCTACATCGACATGCACATCCCCAATGTGGCCGGGGCTCTGATCTCCACAACTGGCGACCTCTACAAGTGGGACCGCGCCCTCACCTCCAACAAGATTCTGAGCGAAGCCAGTCGCAACAAAATGTGGACACCCGACAAAAACAACTATGCCTACGGCTGGGGCATCGGCAAGCAAAATGGCAAGACAGAGCAAAGCCACGACGGCGGTATCGACGGCTTCTCCACATTCTTACTCCGTGTCCCCGACGACGGCGTGTTGATCGTAGTTCTCTCCAACTTCGAAGACGGCAAAACCGGCGATGTCCGCCGCGGCCTCGCCGAGATCGCTTATGGCCGCACCGTCGACACACCCAAAGAGCGCACCGAAATCCAACTCGACAGCGCAACCCTCGACGAATACGCGGGCCGCTATGAGTTTGCCCCCACTTTCTCGCTTGTCATTACGCGCGAAGGGAATCAATTGATCACTCAGGCCACCGGCCAGGCCAAGATCCCCGTCTTTGCCGAAGCCAAAGACATCCTCTTTCCAAAAGTAATGCCGGCCACTCTCCACATCCAGCGAGTAGACGGAAAAGTGACCGGCTTGATTTTGAAGCAGGGCGGTCGCGAGATGAAGGCTCCCAAAGTCGAATAGACTCTGCGGGCCTTCCTATTCGTAATCTCTCAAAACTTGACGACCTTCGAGAAGCTCACCGGGTCGAGGCTCGCCCCGCCCACCAGTGCTCCATCGATGTCTTCTTGCGCCATCAGCGAAGCTACGTTGTCCGGCTTCACAGATCCACCGTAAAGAATCCGCACGCTGGCAGCATCAAACTTCGTTGCGGCTAGTGCCCGAATCGCTTTATGCGCATCGGCTGCCATCTCAGGCGTTGCCGTCTTCCCGGTGCCAATTGCCCACACCGGCTCATAAGCAATTACGATCTGCGCGAACTCTTCCGGCGTAAGCCCCGCGATTCCGCCCTCAAACTGCTTGGCAAGCACTGCTTCTGTCTGGCCCGCTTCACGCTCAGCCAAAACCTCGCCAACACAAACAATCACTTTGAGACCAGCCTCGATAGCAGCCTTCGTACGCCGCAGCACCGTCTCATCGGTCTCACCGAAATACTGGCGGCGCTCCGAGTGGCCCACAATCACCCAGGTACAACCAATCGCCTTCAGCATCGGCCCGGAGATTTCGCCTGTAAAGGCACCTTCCTTGGCCCAGTAAAGATTCTGGCCTCCGATGGTCACGTTCGATCCTGCGGTCGCAGCAATCGCGGTCGGCAGGTCCACAAACGGCGCACAGATCGCAATCTCGGCGGCAGTCACGTCATTCACCAGCGGCAAAAAGTCATTGAAAAAAGCAGTCGTCTCGGCCGGTGTTTTGAACATCTTCCAGTTCGCGGCCATCAAGGGGGTTCGCATCCCCTATAGTTTAGCGTTCGAGCTTCACGCCAAGAATCTCTGCCCAGCGCGCGGCCACAGATTCCATCGGCACAGCCGGAGTTTGCGCTCGCTTCACGCCCTTGCCGGACATCACCATTGCCGCCCGGTAATCGGCAAGCCCCGGCCACCATCCATGGTTACCCTTCTCATAAGGAGGCAGGTACAGTCCCTGACCCGGCTTCATCGCAAAGCCCTCATTGCGCTTCGGCTCAAAGGCCGCAACGACATCGGCGCCGGGTACAAACCGCCTCACCTCCTCGAGCGGCACCTCGCGCCCCAGCTTCCCGCTCTCCCGTAACTTCGCCGCCACAGCCGCATCTTTGGTCGTAAGCAAACCACCCAACATCCCCACCTGCATTCCCTTGGCAAACTCTGCCACGTTCAGGTCACGATCCACCCGCTCAAAGCCATGGTCTCCAACCACGGCGATCACTGCATCCTTGGGTGCTGCTGCAACAATCTCGGCGATATAGCGATCGGTTACCTCAAGCGTATGATTGGCTTCTTTCTCAAACGGCCCAGCCTCGTGTGCCACCGCATCGAGATCCACAAAGTGCAGCAAAATCAAATCGGGCTTCTCATTTTTCAAAAGGTAAACACAAGCCACCTTGCGAGTCCGGTCATCCACCCACTGCTGCTTGAAGCTTGGGTCAAACTTCTCGATCTTCTCAACCAAGCCAGGCGTCGCCTTCTCAAAGACCGAAATGTAATCCATACTCCCGCCGTCGCGCCCCCGAAAATACTCAGGCAGATTGAAGTCGATATCGGCATTGACTGTAACCGGCCATGTAATTGCCGCCGACTTCAAGCCCGCCTTCCGCGTCGCATGCCAAAGCGTTTTCACCTTCAACATGTCGGCCATCCAGTAATAATCTCCAGTATTATTGGCCGCACGGCGGTTGTTCAAAATGCCGTGCTCCCGGGGCGCAACACCAGTGATTAGAGTTGTATGAGAAGGCCAGGTCACTGTTGGTACAGCCCCAATCAGCCCACCCACAAATTCGCCTTCTTTCATCATCTTGCGAAGCGTAGGAATCTTCAGCCCCAGCTTGTCAGCATCGCGGAGGTAGCGATGATCCAGCCCATCCACCGAGATTACAATCAGAGGCCGCTGCTGCCCGTAAAGTGAAACGGCCAGAGCCAACAAGATAAAGTTACGCATAGCGCTTATTTTCATTCATTCCGTAACTTAACGCAGTTGTAAAGCGAACAGCCTTTACGATGCTCCAACAAAACACAAGACTCTTCAGTTTCGTTGCCGGCAAGTCCGGCCGCTGGGCGATCACTCAAACAAAGACAATCGTGGGTGAACCCTTACCGTCAGCTCCGCGTCTTGAAATAGTCGAAGGCCCTCCGCCAGCAGTTGGAAGCATATGGTCGCTCTCCGGGGTGACCAGCAACGAGCGTTACGTCAACCGCGAAGAAAAGATCCAACTCGTCGGCAAGCAAGTCACTCTCGGGCGT
>JAPKYY010000469.1 GCA_026394095.1 Acidobacteriota bacterium
CAAGGTAAACAAAGAAGAAATGCTCGGCCTTCTCGTGGCTCTTGAAAATTACCTCAAGCGTGACCACGCCGCCGAAGCCCGCGAATGGGATCGCCGCGTCGAACTCATCACCAAGGACGCAAAGAAGATGCCCTCAGTCACATCGAAAATAGATGTGCCAGAGATCGCCAATCACACACCGCACCTCAAGCTGAGCTGGGATCAGTCCAAGATTAAGATCAGCCCGCTCGAAGTCAAGAAGCAACTGCTCGAAGGCGAACCCTCAATCGAAGTCACCCCAAGCACCAATAAAGACGAACTCGTCGTCACCGTATGGATGCTGAAACCGGGCGAAGCAGAAGTCGTCGCCCGGCGTATCGCTGAAGTACTGAAGTCCGCAACCGCCTAGATATAGGCGATTACGTCGATCTCAACCAGGCTGTTTCCAGGAATCCCGCCACCTGCGGCAATCGTTGTCCGCACTGGCGGGTTTTCTCCGAAGCGGCCCTGAAACACTGCATTCATCGCCGCATAGTCTTTCAAATCGTTCAGATAGACGTTGCACTTCAAAACCTTGTCCATCGAAGATCCTGCCGCTACCAGTTCGGCTTCCACTTCCTTCAGCACCGTCTCGGTATGAGCCTTGATATCGCCTTCATAGTGCGCTCCCTTGCCGGCAATAAACAGCAAGTTGCCGTAGCTCACAGCGCCATTAAAGAGCGGAGTTTTCGTTGGCTTGGGCCCTCTGCGGTGCACTTTCTTCTCGGGCGAACCACTCGCTTGAGCCATCGCATTTGCCGCTGATGCAAACCATCCGGCCAGAACTCCGGCTGCTGCCTGATAAAAACGAATACGTGTCATAGGTTATCCTACCTGTCAGTCTTTCACAAAAATTGCGATCAGACTCTTGAAGAATCCAAACAACACGATATGCTATGTGCACGGACCCGTTCTAAATGCTTGACCGTTATAAATACGTTTCGCCAGACGAAGATCCCGAAGATCTGATGGATCAAGATGTCACGCTCGGCAACGAGCTTTCAGAGTACAACTACGATGAAGATGACGACCTGATTGAGGAAGCTGACAACGAACTCAATCCTCCGCTCTTCGTAGCCCCTCAACCCTCTGCCCCGCCTCCGCCACCTCGTCCGTTGCCTGTTGCGGTCAAAGTTGAGGAAAAAGAACCAACACCTGTTGCTCCCGCCAAAAAGGCTGCTCCAGTAAAGAAGGCTGCTCCAGCCAAAAAGGCCGTTGCCGCAAAGAAAGCTGCACCGGCAAAGAAAGCAGCACCAGCCAAGAAGGCTGCACCTGCAAAGAAGGCTGCACCTGCAAAGAAGGCTGCTCCAGCGAAGAAAGCTGCTCCAGCCAAGAAGGCCCCTCCAGCTAAAAAGGCCGCGCCAGCCAAGAAAGCCGCTCCAGCCAAAAAGAAAACCGCCCCCGTCGCCAAAAAATCGGCGAAGAAGGCGGCCAAGAAGGGCTCCGCTAAAAAGCGTTAGCCTTCTTTGACGGTCTTTCTGCAGCGTTGAAACAATTCGATCAAAGCATCGGCGTGCTGGTCTGCAGAAGCTCCAGTTTTGATAGCTCCAAAGCCGGTAGTGGCTCCGCCTGTTTTCCCATATCCCGTTTGAACGGCGATAAATTTCATCATCTCAAGAGCGATCTCGTCTTGATTGCTCTTTGGGTTATCTTGTGTAGTGTTTGTCGATTCAGCCATGACGTCACTACTTTAGCGCACCTCCGATGCCAGTAACCGCCACAAATTGGCTGCGGCCCATGCGCGGCGGCTCACAAACCCACCTCCTCAAGGCTTCAGACGGCCACCACTACGTCGTAAAACTCACCAACAACCCCCAGGGAATTCGTACTCTCATCAACGAATGGATCGCCCAGCGTATCCTCTCCTATCTGAAAATTCCCTGCCCCGAAGTCGAAATCATCGAGATCCCGCAAGACCTTATCGAAGCCAGCCCCAAGCTCGGCATCCTCCGCAACCAGATTGTTCAAGCACCTCCCGCCGGCTGGCACTTCGGCTCCCGCTACCCGGGCGATCCCACCGTCCTTACTGTCTACGATATCCTCCCGGATATCCAACTCGTTTCCTGCCGCAACCTCCACCACTTCGCTGCAATCCTGGCCTTCGATATTTGGTCCGCAAATGCGGATTCCCGACAGTCCGTCTTCTACCGCGCCCGGCTTCTCGTCGTCCTGGCGAGCGAAGACAAAATCCAAGACCCCGATTACGCCATGCGAGGCCTAGTAGCATCCATGATCGACCTAGTCCGCTCCTGGGCCGACTTCGAGCCCTGGCTCTCACGCATCCAAACCTTCCCGGAATCGATCCTCGACAAAGCCCTCCACGAGATCCCAAGAGCCTGGCTCGATTCTGCTCACTTCGACGAACTCACAAACCTCTTCGATCGTTTGCTCCAGCGCAGATCCAAGGTGCCTCAACTAATCGAAGCCACCAAGGCAAAATTCCCAACTCACTTCCCCAACTGGCGCTGAACCTCATCCGCTACCCACCGGGCCGTCCACGGCGCCAACAGAATCCCGTTGCGATAGTGTCCATACGCCAGCACTACTCGCTCATCCAGTCGACGCAACACCGGCACAGCCCCGGCCGCAGCAGGCCGATATCCAAACCAGCAATCCGTCACCGGCATCGTCTTCAAAAGCGGCCACACCTCTTCTGCTCTTTCCCGCAAGCCCGAGATCACCTGCGCATCCATCGAGCCATCAAAACTAATCCGCTCCTCGGTAGACCCTGCAATCACCCGCCCGTTCTCACGCTGAAGAATGTACGTGTGTCCATCCCGCAAGATCCCCCGAAGTGAACCTGCAGGCAGCCCGTCCCAGGCCAGCAGATAGCCCTTTACAGGCTCAACCGCCGGCAAACCTGGAAGGCCCCAGGCTCCCGCACACACCACCACCTGTTCACCTTCAAGCTCACCAAGAGAGGAAACAACCCGCTCCTTAACCGGAACCCGCAAACTCAACTCCCGCAACAAATCTCGAGGGTCCACATGCCCATCGGCGTCCGCCCCACCTTCATAAAAATCAACACTGCCACCCAAAGCCTCAACCCATCCTCGATACATCGCTGCAGAAGCTAGTGCCCGCTGCCTCCACACCTCATCGGGAAAAGTCTCCGCCAGCGCACCCAGCATCCCTGCACCCGCCCAACTCGCACTCGTCCTGCGCGAAAGATCGCGTTCATAAACCACGACGTCAATTCCGCGCTGCTGCAATTCCCAGGCACAACCCAATCCGATCAATCCGCCGCCAACAATTTCTATCACTACACACTAGAATAAAGGTTTCATGCACGATTTCATGCTGGTCAATGAGGCAGTGCTGCCCGCCTCCTCCAAAACCATGGCGCCCGGCCAGGTCGGTGCCGTCAACGGCTGGGGAGTTTTCTCCACCCTTCGCGTCAAAGACGGCGTCCTCTTTGAATGGCAGCGCCACTACAATCGCATGGCAAAAGACGCCCTGCTCCTCAAAGTCCCCTTCCCTGAATCCTCAGACTGGTTTGAAGCCCAACTCCACAAACTCATCGAAGCCAATCAGGCTCACAACGCAACCCTCCGCGTAATCGTCCTCCGCAACAAAGGAGGCATGTGGGAAGGCCCTTCCATCGACCGTCCCTTCGAGCTGTACGCCTTCACCACAAACCTGAAAAACTGGGGACAAAGCGTCAAGCTCGGCCTCGTCCCACAAGCCCGTCACGCCGCCAACCAATTCGCCGGCACCAAAATGCTCTCCTGGAGCTTCAACCTCTGCATGTACGATCAGGCCCACCAGGACGGCTTCGATGAAGTAGTCCTGCTCAACGAACGGGATGAAGTTAGCGAACTCACCTCAGCCAACCTCTTCGCCGTTTACGGCAACCTGGTGCT
>JAPKYY010000540.1 GCA_026394095.1 Acidobacteriota bacterium
TCATCGAGCCACAAACCTGACAGTTGGGTCGAGGAGTGGCGTTAGGGCCGCAATGTATGACTGGAATGAAGCCTACAGCGACGCACGAGTTGGAGTTGTTGAGACAACTTCACCGAATCAGGTGAGCGGGCTGACGAGTTCGATTTCAAACGGCCTTCTCACGGCAAACTGGAACGCGAGTAGCGACGATGCCAATGGAATTGGATGGGTGCGTTATGAGATCTTCCGCGGGACCCAAAGTCTGGGAACCACAAATCAAACAACCTGGACAATGCCGATTCAGCCGGGCGAGAGCTTTACTCTAAACGTGAAGGCTTATGATGGCCATCGCAACTTTGCAACTGCAACGGGAATTGCAGTTGCCTCGCCACCGGTTTCGAGTGGCCTGGTGGATGACTCAAGGCGGGTCGGGATTCATGCGCAGAGTGCGCAATGGGGGGCGATGGGGGAATCGATCGATATGCGGTCGATGAATTTGAACTATACGGTGC
Organism: Acidobacteriota bacterium; assembly: GCA_026394095.1. Classification (GTDB taxonomy): domain Bacteria; phylum Acidobacteriota; class Terriglobia; order Bryobacterales; family Bryobacteraceae; genus Bryobacter. The sequence continues at coordinate 492 of JAPKYY010000540.1, forward strand.
CGCTGCTGAAGGCGCAGGGGCGGGCTGGAGTTGGCCTGGGGCTGGGGCTCAATTACAACTCGCAGAACTGGCGCAAAGAAGGCACGACTGTAAGCAAGGTGGGTGCCGATGTCGGCTATGGATTTGGGTGGAAGCTGCTCGCCGGGAGTATCATTCCGGTTTACTCGAATCCTACTACATTGAGTTATTACATATTCACGGATTCTACTGGCGCTGAGTACAAGCTGGATGTGAATGCCGGGAATGTTTGGAGTGGTTCGCAAGGATTAGCCGTTTTCTTTGATGCTAATACTTACCGGCTGCATTTTCCAGACGGCAGCTTCTGGAAGATGGAATCGATCTCCGGAGCAAGCGAGCAAGATGCGGGCACGCGTTACCCGACTGTGGTGCAGGACCGCCACGGTAATCAGGTCAAGATTTATTACCAGGCATCGATTGGGGGATCGACTCCAAACCAGAGCGCCCGCATCAGCACGATTGACGATGTGCGGAGTTTGGCAGCCAACAATTGGGCCACGTATTCGTTTACCTACAACAACGATGCGATCCCGCATTTGACAGGGATCGTAAACAACATCGCAACTTCGGAATCAATGCGGTTTGGCTGAATAGTCTAGTGCAGAATGGCGTCAACCTGACGACCAGCTTTCAATACAATGCGGGCGGGGAGATGACGAAGATCACGTTTCCTCTGGGTGGGGAGATGCTTTGGAATTATACGAACCAGAGCTATGCCGGGAGCCGGCAGATGCGCGAGGTGTTGAGCCGGGATTTTCGCAAGGCAAGCGGTGCGGCCACCGTGAATTATGCGTTTACTCACCCGGGCGGGGATTCGAGCTTGAAGTATCACTCGGAGACGACGCTTGCGGACCCGTCGAATGTAGGGCAACGGCGGTGGACCTTCTTTACAACGACTGATTTCAAGCAGGGCTTGAGTTCCAAATATGAGGAACTCGATAGCTGGGTGGTGAAGAGCCGGGTGGACAATACCTGGACGCTTTCGGCCAGCAACACGCCTTTTATTAGTGAAGCCATGAACACGATTGACGTTGGTTTCAGTTCGCAGAAGCAATCAAAGACAACCCAGTCGATTGACGGATTTGGAAATAGCTTCAGCACGAATAC
>JAPKYY010000091.1 GCA_026394095.1 Acidobacteriota bacterium
GGCCCGTAGGTGATGTAGACGCGGCCACGGTCGGTCTTCCAGCCTTCGATCTTGGTGGCAAACTTCTGGTTTGCATATCCGATCCTTCGGTAGTGTTCATCCTTGAATTCGTTCTTGTCCGGTGTTGCGGGGCTCGGATCACGCTTGGCCCAAAACTCTGCTATGAACTTCTCCCTCTGCGCATCCGTCTTTAGTTCGCGAAAAGTTTGCTTCTCGTTGTCCTTGATGATGTAGGCCACATCCTGGGTCAACCAGGCTTCGCTGCTTGTCTGGCCAAAGGCCGCCAGGCAGCCTACGACAACCAGGACCATCGCACCGCCCAGGCTTTTTGGTTCTTCTCTGTGCCCAGCCAATCTTTGAATTCGTTCCATAAGATCTCCTCCGTTTGCTGCGAGTACGGGCTCTAGCCGGGTCGCACGTTTCTCCTCCAAGGTCAACAGGGCTCGCGCATAGTCTCGTGCATTGCCCTGCAAAGCTACCACCAGATCGTCACAGCAGTGCTCTCGCTCCTGACGAATCACACCCGACACCCACCAGACTGCGGGATGGTAGAAGAGCAGACTCTCCACCACCGTCTGTAGCAGATTCACTAGAGGGTCTCTGCGATACAAATGCGCCAGTTCGTGCAATAGGATCGATTCCACCTGCGACACCGGCATGGCCGTCAACATGCCCACCGGAGTCAGAAGTACAGGCCGTAACCAGCCCAGGACCATCGGCGCCTGAACGAGGCCAGATTCAAACCACCGCACTGGCTGTGATAACCCGATACGCCTCTCAAGTAGTCTCATGCGTGCCTGCCATTCGGAACTCGCCTTGCAGATTCCCTCCCGGCGCAGCTTCCGAGTCGTCCACCAGCCACCGGCCCTGTACCCGGCCAGGAGAAGGACGCCACAAATCCATACCCCGCTCATCCAGGGCAGCAAGGCCTTCCAGCTCTTCGCCTGCCCCTGCCAGGCCCTGGCTGGATTGTCCACCAAATTTGCGCCTGTAGTCACTGGCCGTAAAGCTGTCTCAGTAGCTGGTATGGAAGCGAGAAGGGTCGCAGCGAAGCTGGCGATCATCAGAATCATCGCCGCCACAGCGATGCCATGGCGCAGGCGGGCAGGCCTGATCCAGCGCATCGCGATAAAGAGCAGGAGGGCTATGATTGCGCCCTGCCAGACGAAGTGAACCAGAGCCATTCCGAGTGCAGTCCAGGAAATCACTTGGCACCGCCTTCCATCTCTTCAATCAATTTCTTCATCGCCGCCAGTTCCTCCTTCGAGGCCTTCTTCGCCGACAAGGCACCCAGCATGAGACTGCTGGCCGAACCGGCAAAAGCACGCTGCAAAAGATCTCCAGCCAGTTGCTGCTGCGTCCACTCTTGAGGCTGGCTAGGAACAAATCGATGCGCTCTTTCGGAGTCATCGCGGATCACCAACTTCTTCTCCAGCATGATCTGAAGCATCTTCAAAACGGTCGTGTATTGGGTTGGCTTGCGCTCAAGAATCGCTTCGTGAACTTCCCTCACGGTACTTGCCCCACGGCTCCAGAGCACAGTCAGAATTTCAAGCTCAGCATCAGTTGGCCGCAACGGCTCGTGGTTCTCTTTGCTCATCTACGATAACCTTACTACTAATTTCTTAGTACATCAAGAAGAAATTCGTTCACAAGAATTTTCAAGTTTTTTATCCAAGCTAAGTCTTTTATTTCCAACATTTCAAACTGTGGGAGTGTTGAGGCCCGCCATTTTTTTGAGGATTCCGCCATGCCTGAAACCATCTACAAACTGCAACCCAACCGCACCATGCAACTGCGCGGTTTCGATGCCTGCGGCGCTGCTGCTGCCATGCCCCCCGCCACGGCCAACTCCGTCCAGGGGAGGGGGGTCTTTCGCGACGCTGCTGACTTCGCCGTCCTGGTCATCTATGACGCCGACAACTTCTACGAACATTCCAGCCTGAAGTATTTGCCTGACTTTGATTTCAGCGGACTCACTCTCAGCTTTGATGTCCACTACGATGGGCTGCGACCTCTGCACTCGCCTCGCTTCGCCACCATCGACTGGCCCTACCTCGATGTCATCAAGGCGGATAACACGACAACTCGTGTTCGCCTCAGCGACTATGCAACTTTGCAATCCGGCTCGCACACGAAGGCAGCGTCCACCTTTACGATCGTCGACAACGATCTCAAAGAATTCGATCGCCTCACCGTCTGGTACATGAACTTTGCCTTTGATTATCTGGTGCCCAAGGTCGAATGTGCTTACGCGTTCACGGGCGCTGGGGCGGGTACACAGCACCGCATCTCGATCGGTACAACCGATTACGTTTATACAGAACTCGCAACCGATACCAACACGACGATTGCAAGCAACCTTGCCGCACTCGTTGACGCATCGACTCAACTGAAGGCAACCACGGGCCCGGCCAATCAGATCAACCTGCGCACCAAGATCGATAACGAGCAAGCCTATGTCATCACAAGCTCTGCAAGCTCAACCAGCTACACACTTTACGGAATCGGCGTCCAGGCTGTTGCGGCCAACCTGGCGTGGCAAATCAATAGCGTGAACTGGACGGCGCTCGATATCGCCCTGCCGCTTTCTGCAAGTGCGTCAGCAGGAGTGCTCACTATCGAATGCAGCAAACCCGGTGTCGACGGCAATGCAATCCGGATGTACTCGGTTTCCAAAAACACGCGCCTGACCACCACGTCGAGCATTGCAGTATTCTCTGGCGGCTCATCCGATTGCGTCTGGCG
>JAPKYY010000298.1:0-658 GCA_026394095.1 Acidobacteriota bacterium
ATCCCTGCCTGCCTGAAATAGAGAAGCTCCAGCGGGAATTTCCGAATCTCGACATCAGCATCATCCATGTAACCACTTCTGCCCCAAATGCCAAAGTAGGCGCGCTGATCGATCTCGCCCGCAAGGCCCGCTACGACATTCTGCTCGTCAACGACAGCGACATTCTCGTTCCTCAGGGCTATCTGAAGAAGGTCTCAGCTCCCCTCGACAATCCGCAAATTGGCATGGTAACCACCCTCTACCGTGCCACTGCCTACACTCTGCCCGGCCGCTGGGAATCACTCGGCATTGCCATCGACTTCGCCCCCAGCGTCCTCGTAGCCCCGTTGGTAGGCATCAAAGAATTCGGCCTTGGCGCCACTCTGGTTTTCCGCAAAGCAGACCTCAACTCAATTGGCGGCTTCGAGGCCATCGCCGACTATCTCGCCGACGATTATCAACTCGCCCGCCACATCACCCAGCAACTGGACAAGCGCGCCCACATGTCAGAGCTTGTCGTAGAAACCTCAATTGGTGACGATACCTGGGGCGGCGTCTGGGAACATCAGGTTCGCTGGGCCCGCACGATCCGCGTCTCCCGCGGCGGTGGTTATCTCGGCCTCCCCATCACTCATACTGGGCTATGGATACTCCTTGCACTCCTCAGCGGGGCATGGAG
>JAPKYY010000298.1:663-2747 GCA_026394095.1 Acidobacteriota bacterium
CCTAAGCCTCACGATATGTAGATGGATGACTGCCTTTGTGAGCGGGGTCTTCGTACTCCGCTCTCCGATCGCCCGGCGAGCCTTTTGGCTGGCACCCCTATGGGACCTCTGGGCCTTCTTCGTTTGGATTGCCGGCCTTTCCGGCTCAACAGTTATTTGGCGTGATGGTGTGCTCACCCTCACCAGAGACGGTAAACTTCTTCGACAGGTACCCTGATGCGCATTTCACTTTGTTTTCTCATTTCTCTGACACTCCTCGCGCAAAGCCCCAAGGGCGATACGGCCAAAGCCAAAAAAGCTTTTGATCGCGCGATGCAACTTCAGGAATCGGGCAAACTCGAAGACGCCTTTAAGGCCTTGTCAGAAACCATTGAAGCTGATTCCAATTTTGCACCGGCATGGCGGGAGCGCGGCAAGATCCGCTACCAACTGGGCGAAGTTGAATTTGGCGCCGCAGACCTCAATCGCTCCCTCGCACTCGATCCAGACAATTTCGAGTCCTGGATGATCCGGGGTGACATTCTTGCAAGTGCAAACAAGCTCGAAGATGCCCTTAAGGATTACAACAAGGCCGCTGGCTTTGGTCGTGACACCGCACAACTCTACAGCTCACGGGGCGTAGTTGAGGTTCGCCTCCGCCAATTTGACCGGGCCATTGAAGATTTCACCAAGTCCATCAAGCTTCGACTCGACAACCCGGGCACCTACAAAGATCGTGGCGTCACCTACACCATGATGGGCAAATTCCAGGATGCGCTGGAGGATTACAACCGCGCGCTCTCACTCAAGCCGGATTACCCGGAAGCCTACCTCGAGCGTGGCTATGTCTATGGCCAGCTCGCCCAGTTTGACCGTGCCATTCCTGACTTCACCATGGTGCTCAAGTCGCAGCCGGACAACGTGAAGGCTTACACATTGAGAGCCGCCGCCTACCAGCAGATGAACCAGCCTCAAGCTGCTGTCATTGACTATTCAGAAGCCCTCAAGCGTCAGCCCTCAGGCCTGGGCATTCTCCTGGCCAGAGCGGCCGCCTATGCCGACATGCAACAGTTTGAAGCCAGTCTCGCCGATCGCGAGAAGGCTGTGGAATTGGCACCCAAGTCCGCAGAAGTTTACATCGCCCGTGGCGGTTCACACCACCTGATGGGCAATCATGACAAAGGCTTTGCAGACCGCGACAAAGCAATTCAGCTCAACCCGAAGCTGGCCGAAGCCTGGCTTGCTCGCGGTAGCGCCCATTACCTGCTCGACCATTTCGACAAAGCCAAAACCGATCTTGAGAAGGCTCTTGAGTTGAATCCAGCTCTCGACGAAGCAAAAGAAGTCCTTACAAAAACCAACGAAAAACTCACCGCCCTTAAGGCTCCCGTCCTCGCCAGCAAGCCCGAAGAGATCAAAGAATCCTCGCTCTCTGCTGTTCAGACTCTGGCCGAGAAGCAGCTTGCCGAGGCGCCCAAAGCAACAGCCCCTCAAGCCGCTCCACCGCAACCTGTCGCCCTCAAACCAACCCTGCCTGCGGCTCCATCGCAACCCACCGCCCCCAAACCAATCGCACCCCAGCCTCCACCTGTCGATGCCAACGACAAACAAAACCTCTCCGCCGACAATCTCAACTTCCTGGCTAGAGAGCTGAATCAGGCTGGCGACTTTCGAAAAGCCATTGAGCTCTTCAATCAGGCTGTCGCCAGGAAGCCAGACTTTCCCATTGCCTACAACGGCCGAGGCTATGCCCATATGCGCCTGGCAGAATGGAAGCTGGCCGAAGAGAGCTTCACCCTGGCCATTAAGTACAACCCCCGCTACGCCAACGCTTACATGAACCGCTCCGCCGCCCGCGCCAAACTAGGCGACCTCGCCGGCTCCCAGCAGGATTCGGCCATGTCAAAACAACTCGGCGCCAAATAGCCCGCTGCTAGCGTGAAAGAATAAGAGCCATTCCCATGGCTCGCCTCCTAGTCAACGAATGTAAGCAGGAAGTCTCTTCCTTCAACCCGGTCCTGAGCCATTACCACGACTTCCTCACAGATCGTGGCCAGGACATTCTCGATTACCACCGCCCCGTTCGATCTGAGGTAGGCGGCGCT
>JAPKYY010001031.1 GCA_026394095.1 Acidobacteriota bacterium
GCCTGCATCGCTCACATCAAGACACTCAACTGCTATCCATTGTGGCCCGAGACAGGCCCAAGACCGGCTACTTGTGTGTAGCGACGCGAGACATTCTCCAGTGGCCATTTCATCGCTCGCAAGGCAAACTCAAACATACGCCGGTGAGACTCTGGCTCCTTGCTGTCTTTCCAGAGCAGCCCACGAATCTTGGAATCGACATCAGTCGGGATGAAGGTGGCAACGGTCGCGTGATGGGCAGACAAACAGAGTGCGAAGTAGTCTTCGACGTACTCAGCGAGGGTCTCGGGCCAAACGTATCCTAGACGCACCGAACGCAGGATATCGACAAAATCGAGATCAATGAGGCGCTTGGCCGGAGGGGGTGTCGAATCAAAGAAAAGAAAGGGAGCAGTGTTTTCCACCCACTCCACCAGGGTGACAGGGCTAATGTAATCGAGCATTGGGGATTAGGGGTGTGAGGGCCAGCGCGGCGCGCGCTTCTCACGAAACGCCTTTACGCCTTCCTCAAAATCAAGGCTCTTGAAATTCTCCGCGCGTGTTTCCAGCGCAAGCAACATTGCCGAGGCCGTATCGAGCGTACGGCTTTGGTGCACAAACTTCATGCCCCGCCGGACAGTGTCGGTGGGCGCATTGGCAAGAGCCTGCGCGATGGCTTCACCGCGTTCTTCCAGCTCGAAGGGAGGCACCACCTCCTGCACCAGGCCCCAGGCCAAAGCCTCTGGCGTATTGAAGATCTTGCTGGAGAGCGTGAGTTCCAGCGCACGTCGCGAACCAAGCGCAAGCTCTACGGCGCGAAAGATAGCAAAGGGCCACATTCCGATTCGGATCTCAGTCAATCCGAAGGTGGTGCCATGAACCGCAATCGCGACATGCGCATTCGCAACCAGCCCCAGGCCACCGGCAAGCGCAGGGCCTTGGACGGCGCAAACGATCGGCTTCGTCAGTCGGCTACCAAGCGAAAACAAGCGGCCATGGATCGATGTCAATTCAACGGCATCAGGAGAACTTGCCTCATCCAGATCCATTCCCGAACAAAAAACAGGCCCGATGCTCCGCCAGTAGATGGCACCCAACGAATCGTCGACCTCGGCAGACTCGCAGGCTTCCACGATCGACTTGCACATCTCGAGATCGAGCGCATTACGCTTTTCGGGCCGGTTGAGGGTGATTTCAAGCAGGCGGCCATGCCGCTCGACATCAAGAAAAGGAGACATCCTTAACACTAGGATCGCACCTCAGCCTGCAGGAGCGCTCAAGCAAAAGAAATGGGCCCAGAAAGCGATGTTGTCTCGTCCCATTCAACACCGCTTCTGAACCCAAGGAGAGTTGAAAGAACGTATGACCGTCCCCACCCTCCACTATAGATAGCGGTAACAATCAGGAAAAAGCGACAAAAAAGTTCAAAAAACTTTGAGCGGCCATTTTGAAGGCGTGAGCGGCATAATTGAGAATGTGATTCGCTCAATACTATTTGATTTAGGTAATGTTCTGGTGCCTTTCGATATACATCGTGCATACCAGGCGCTATCGATCCATTCGGGTCTGCAGGAAGACGAAATAGCCACTCGCATCAAAGACTCAGGCCTGTATCCACAATACGAAACCGGCCTTTGTGAAACTACAGATTTTCGCAACCGATTCAGCGAATTGCTCGGACTCAACTTCTCGCACGATGAGTTTCGTGAGATGTGGAACTCCATCTTTCTTCCCGAAACGGCGACTAGTGAGGAATTGATTCTCGACCTTAAGCAGCGCTATCGGTTGGTTTTACTCTCAAATACAAACGAGCTTCATTTTGGTTGGTTGAAGGAAAGATACTCGATTTTGAACCACTTTGATGCCTGCACGCTCTCGTACGAAGTGAAGGCCATGAAGCCAGAGGATCGCATCTACGCCGCAGCCGTAGCCAACGCACAGTGCGAGCCAGGGGAATGCTTCTTTACTGATGACATAGAACGATATGTTGAAGGGGCCAGGGCGTTTGGAATCGATGCCGAGCAGTTCACAGGTGAAGCCAATTTGCGCGAGCATCTCAGGCGACGCAAAATGATCGACTAGAAAGCGAAAAGGCCGCCCCGGTGAGGGCGGCCTTTCGTTTCTAACAATTGCTTGTTTAGAATTTGTACTTCAAACCAAACTGGATGTTGCGAGGTGCGTTGATCTGACCGGTGATCTGGCCAAAGCTTGCAGGAGCCGTGATGTCACGGCCCGGTGCGCCCCAGCTGACAAAGTTCAGGATGTTGAACATTTCAGCTCGGAATTCCAAACTCTGACGTTCGGTGATGTTAAGACGCTTGCCCACCGAAGTATCAAGGTTGAAGAAACCAGGAGCACGCTCCGTACCAACACCAGCGTTACCGAACTGGCCAAGGGCAGGAACTCCGTAGGCGCAAGTTCCGTTGTTGACGCCAGCGGTGCAGAACGAAGCTGCAGTAACATCACCAAACCAGCGGTCCACAGTGCGGATCGAGGGCTCAGGATAGTTCTGGTAACGATTGGCGCGGGCGTTGCCGCGAGGGCTGCGGCCCGAGTTTGTGTTCTGAGTTGCGGCGAAAATCGTGACGGGGAAGCCACCACGCTTTGCCAGATTGTAGTTCACATTCCAACCGCCGAGGACTGCGTCGACGACCTTGTTTGAACTGCTACCAAACTTCATACCCTTGCCGAATGGGACATTGTAGACGCCAGCGGTGGTGAAGTTATGACGAACGTCAAAGCAAGCCGGGCCATAGTTACCACGACGATTGTTTGCATCCTGCCAATAAGCGCCTTCTGCGTTTACGCCACCACAACCGTAGTAGCCCAAACCGTCGGTGTTGGTCTTGGAGAAGGTGTACTGGAAGAGCATTTCGAGGCCACCCGACATGCGACGACGGCCGCTAACCTGCAGAGCGTTGTACCAGCTGGTACCGCTCGACTCGGTCAATGCAATGTTGCCGACGTTCGGCAGCACATTAGCCAGCGGACGGCGATCATTGATGTTGGCCCAGGTCGAATAGTCGCCAACGCCAGGCAGCGGGTTATTGCCTTCGTGAGGGATCACGAGGTGGGTACCACGCTGTCCAACATAAGCTACGTTCACGTTGGTTGCAGAATCAATCTGACGTTCGATGGCAAAGTTGAACTGGTTGGTCATCTGAGGACGCAGATTCAAATCCCAGGCACGGCCCTGATAGAAAGGAGCCGAGGTAGGAGTTGCGCGGGGGCTGGTCAAGTCGCCACGGGCAATTACGTCTGTGAAGCCAGTGGTGATGCGGCCAGGGGTGGCGCTGTCATAGGTGACATTCGATTCGGTGAAGAAGGGCGGGTTCAGCGTCAAGCGCAAGTTAGCACCGGTACCTTCAAGGAAGTTCGAGAGACGATAGGCAGCGCGTACGACAGTCTTCGGATTCAAGGTCCAGGCCAATCCGAGATTCGGGTTGAACTGCTTCTTGTATGCCTTGTAAAGTGCGCGACCGTATTCGGTCTTTCCGGGGTAGATCAATGCACCAGTGAAGGTGTTGATGTTGACTTGACGATCGGCGACCTCATAGATCGGCGAGACGTATTCCCAGCTCAACCCATAGTTAAAGGTGATGTTGCGAGCAATCTTCCAGCTATCCTGCACGAAGAGAGAGTTGCGCCAGTGGCGATGACCCCAGGGGCCAGTCACAGCGCCGCGGCCCTTGCTGGCGAGAGCGTCGAGGAGGAAGTCTCCGATATCGACGCCAGAGTATGCGCCGTTGTAACCGAAGGAACCAAGAGCACCGTTGTTACCCGCATAGTAGCGGTTTTGGCGGGCGCGCAGGAGGTTGACACCAAACTTCACAAGGTGGGTGCCAGCCTGGTAGGTATTGTTCGATTGGAACTGGAACTTGTTGTCGCGCGTATTGGCGATGGTTGCGGCAGATCCGATACCAGAAAGTCCGCCACCAAGGCCAACCGACGAGAGACCAGCGATGAATTGGCCACCGGGGATGCCGGCCTTTGAGTTGCCGTCAGCACCAAGCTGGCCAGACCAGTCAATGACTTTGTCATCAATGCCAACGAGGCTGTAGGAGAAACGGGAATCGGTTACGAGTCTGGTGTTCCAGGTGCGGGTCCAATTCACTACGCTCGACCAGGTCGGGCCGTTGTTACCACCGGTAAGGAAGACAGGAAGTGCAGCAGCAGAACCGAAGGTCTCATACATACCCTTCGAGAAGCGCCACATCAGGTTGTCCTTGTCGCTCAAGCGGTAGTCCACCTTCACATCACCCTGCTTGTTGCTGAGGTAATTGCGTGAGGCTCCGATGTAGTTGCTCGTTACGCCAAGAGCGCCCACACCGGTGTTGTTTGCCAGAGGATAAAGCGAGGGGTTCGCAAAGAGAAAGCGAGCCACGGGGCTAAAGCGTGAAGTCGGAATCTGGTTGTTCGGGAAGGGTGTGCGAGTGGCTATAGAAGTGCCGGTATTTGGATCACGAATGATCTGATTGTTCACGGCCTGGAACTGGCTCAGATCACCATTACGCCATGCTGCGGGGGCAACAGAGGCAGTTGCCGGTCCGGCAATGCGGCGTTCTGTCTGTTCGTAGTCGGCAAAGAAAAACATCTTGTTCTTCTGGATCGGCCCGCCGATTGTTCCGCCGAAAATGTTCTGGCGAAGCGCATTACGCTTTACGTTCGAACGATTGGCAAAGAAACCATTGGCGTCGAGCTTGTCGTTACGCAGGAATTCGAAAACGTTGCCGTGATACTCGTTTGTACCGCTCTTAAGCGCCATGACGACGCTGGCACCACCGACGTTGCCGAATTCGGCGCCGGCATTACCAGTAACAACTTTCACTTCTTCAAGGGCGTCGACGTTCGGCTGGTAGCCGATCTGGTTGTCGACCGACTGGTTGATGTCCACGCCGTCGAGGATAAAGTTGTTGGTCTGCTCGCGATTGCCGTTTACCTGCGGACGCGATCCAGATCCCTGGAAGCGTGCTGCTGTGTTCATGGCATTCGGAGCAGTGGAAACTGCACCAGGAATCAGCAACGTAAGAGCTGCAAAGTTGCGGCCATTGAGCGGAATGCTGGTGAGCTTAGTCGAGGAAATGGTGTCGCCCGTTGCCTGGGTTTCCGTCTGAAGGATAGGAGCAAAGTCCTTCACTTCGATGGTTTGGCTGACGTCACCAAGTTCGAGGGTGATGTTAACGGTGGCGACCTGATTGGTTTCAAGTGCAAACGGGCCTAGCTTGGCGCGCTTGAAGCCGCTGCCTTCTGCTGAAACGGTGTAATCACCGACAGGCAAAAAGAGCAGGTTGTAAATGCCAGACTCATTGGAGACAGCACTGGTGGAGACGTTTGTTCCTGCCTTGGTGGCAGTAACCTTGACTTTCGGGACAACTGCGCCGGACGAATCCAGCACGGTGCCTTTGATAGAACCCGTGATCGTCTGCCCATGCAGAGATGCGGCTAGCAAGATAGATAAAGCTGAAATTTGGATTTTACTCATTAGTGACCCTTACATCCAATATTAACAGAGGATCATGGACACAAAATAAAATTTCCTTAACAATCAGCAACTTATAGGGCTAGAATAGCGCCTTCTTGAGCTTGTCCGCGAATGGCGACCCATTGTCTTTCGCGCGTGTCTGAACGGAGATCTCAACCTTGTCAGGGGCCTGAACCGGAACATCCGCCTCGTCGAGCAAGAATTTATCCTTTTTGAGCACCGTTCGCTCCATTGAAGGCAGAAAACCAGTGAAGACCCCAGTCACGGTCTTGTCCTTGCGCACATGCTGCCGCATGGATTCCATCTTGGAATCGAGATTATCGAGATGATGCAGCAAGAGGGCTTCGAGGAACATCGGCGTCTTCGGGCTGCCGTAAGCAAGTTCCCCGTGGTGACTCACTACCATGTGTTCGATCAGCGTCCGCAGGCGCGGAGGAAAGTCGGGCAAGCCACTTAACTTCGCGTCAATCATCCGAAGCGCGATAATAATGTGCCCCAGGAGCTGGCCTTCGGTTGAATAGGAGAAACCGCGCTCATAGTTCAGCTCGTAGATCTTGCCGATGTCGTGCAGAACTACACCGGTGAGCAGTAGATCCAAATCCACTTCCCGGTAATGTGCTGCCGTCAGGCGAGCCAGGTGAGCGAGGCTCAACACATGCTCGAGCAAGCCCCCGAGCCATGCGTGATGAATCGACTTTGCCGCAGGAGCGATCCGGTACATACGCGCGATCTCGGCATCGGCAAAGAGAGCGGTCAGGAGACCTTTCAGGTGCGGATTGGATAGCCCTTCTATAAGAGCCATCAACTCTGCCCACATCTCATCGAGGCCACGACCGGAAACTGGAAAGAAGTCCCCAAGATCCACTTCGCGGTCTTCCAGTTTCTGCAAGCGATGCACCGTCAGCTGTGGCCGGTTCTGGAAGATCTGCACCCGCCCCCGGATCCGCACAAAATCATCGCGGTCAAAACCATCGAGGATCTCTTCGACGTTATCCCACATCTTGGCATCGATGTCGCCGCTGCGATCGCCCAGCGTAAGCGAAAGATAGGGCTCCCCTGACTTCTTCTGACGGACGTCCTTGGCAAGAACCAGCAAGACAGCAGTGATGTCAGAGTTCGCTTCGAACTCGTTAACGAATGGACTTTTCATGGACGCGGACCCGCATGATCCCTTAAGGATTCATGCCTCTCTAAAAACTCTATTTAACGGACTGGGACTTTGATGTAGCGCTGGTCTTGGTGCCTGGAATTGGAACCACCCAAAGAGCACGCTTCATACGGCGGCGGCTGGCAACTTCTTCTTTAGAAACCGTCTCGGGCTTCAACTGCGCCGGGTCCGTCCATGCGGTATTTTTCCCGGGTGCTGCGCCGGAATCGAGGAAGCCTTCCTTGATTTCAAGAAACGCATCCATGCGCAG
>JAPKYY010000703.1 GCA_026394095.1 Acidobacteriota bacterium
CCGGTGTTTGTTGGGATGCGCTGGATGGTGGATTTGGCGCCGGAATGGTGTTTGGGGTTGTGGTTGCTGCCTTTAGTTGGGTTGTATTTTGCCCGGCGGCATTATGAGCGAGCCGGATGGGCGTTCTGGCTGGTGGGGGGCTTGTTGTTTTTGATGCCGACGTCGAGCGTGTTTCCGATTGCGGATCTAGCCGCGTCGCGAAGGATGTATTTGCCGGTGGCGTTGCTGGCAGCGGCGGTGCCGGCGGTGCGGTGGCCGTGGGTGTTGGTGTTGGTTTATGCGGGGCTGGCTGGGGATTGGGCTTATTCGATTTATCGAGAGCCGAAGGTGTTGTGGCGAGTGACGATGGAGCGGCAGCCAGGCAATGTGGCGGCACTGTTGCAGTACACGAAGTATGTCGCGCCGGAGGAGGCACTGGTGACTCTGATGAGTGCGCCGGCAGTGCAGGATGCGGGTTATCAGACGGAGTTGGGGCGGGTGTATCTGGAATTGAGAAAGCCCGCAGAGGCGCTGCGGGCTTTTGGTAAGGCACTTGCGATTGAGCCTGGCGTGGCATCGCATGTTTACAACCGGGGTGTAGCACTGGCGGCGCTCGGGCAGCGGGAGGCGGCAGAGATGGATTTCAAGCGGGCGCTTGAGATTGACCCTGCCCACAAGCCAGCGCGGGCGGCGCTGGCTACTCGCTAGAGGTGTACTCGATGACGGGTTCGAGGAAGAGCCAGTCTGGCATGTCGAGAGGCTTGCGCTTCTGGATGAAGCTGGTAACTACGACTTCCTTTGCGCCGAAGGCAGGGACTTCCGAGATGCTGAATTTGAAGGTGACGGCGGGTTCGTCAGCTTCTGCACCTTTCACCTTGAGGGTGATGATGCCTTCGATATTGGAGAGGTCGGCAGCGCCGTGGTTGACGGCGAGGAACTGCACCTGGAGTTTCTTACCGGGGGCTTCGTTGATTCTGAAGCCGGTGAGTTCGAGGAACTTGGCGTAGGGGTTGCCGGCAGCTTTCTGCTTGGCGGCGGCCTTGGCTACTGCAGGGTTCACCTGACGCCTGGACTGGGTGAAGTAAACGAAAGCATAAGCGATGAGAGCTACGGCGGCGAACGCCAGGACGGCCGCGAGCCAGCCGGGGATGCTGCGTTTGTGATCGTCAGCGCCAACAAGGTAGGTTTGCTGCACTGGTGCTGGAGGTGGGGGAGGTACCACTGGGGCAGGTGCTGGAGCGGGTGTTGGGGCTGGTGCCGGTGCCGGGGGAGCGACTGGGACAGCGACTGGTGCTGGGGGAGGAGGGGGGACGTACTGTGGCTGTGGAGGAGCCGGTGGCACGTATTGAGGTTGTGGCGGTTGGACTCCTACCGGCACCGGGGCCAAAATCTTTGCGGGTCCGGTTTTGGCACAAAAAGGACATTCGTTGTAGGAAGGGCCGACTTCTCTTCCACACTTGGGGCAGATCCAGGTAAACATTGTTTGTGTATTCCAAAGTGTATCGCTCTCGTCGTCTTAAATTGAAAGGAGAGCATGCGATTCCTGAGACGTCCACGGCGGGCTAGCCGTTCCATTGCAGTTTTTTGCGGCGCTTTTCATCCGCCGACGGTGGCACATGTAGCGCTGGCCGAGGCTGCGCGATCGGTTGTCGATGAGGTGATGTGGGTGATGCCGGAGCGGTTTCCACACAAGAGATATGAGAGTGTGGCACTGCCTGCCGATTTTGAGTGCGCGACGGCAGGAGGCTTGG
Source organism: Acidobacteriota bacterium (assembly GCA_026394095.1). Taxonomy (GTDB): domain Bacteria; phylum Acidobacteriota; class Terriglobia; order Bryobacterales; family Bryobacteraceae; genus Bryobacter. The sequence goes on from JAPKYY010000703.1 coordinate 1,731, forward strand.
GAATTGCCTGAGGGGATTGCCGAGTATTTTGGGTGGCTGGAGGTGGAAGCTGCGATGGAGGTGGTTTCCTCGACGGAGGTGAGGCAGCGGATTGCAGGTGGCCGGGAATGGGAGGCGTTGGTGCCGGAGGAGATACGATCGCAGGTGCTGCGGCTTTATGGCTCTGGAGGAATCGTAAGCGGCCAGTAAGGCGCGGTGAGTGTGAGTGCTTTGCGGCGGCCTTCCCCAAAATCGAGGGTGAGTTTGCCTTGCTGGATGAGGAGCTTGACTGGTTCTGCAGTGGGTTCGGCAAGACTCAGTCTGGCTTCGCCTTCGAGGTTGTCGGACCAGTCTGTGTCGATGGAAGTGGTTTTGAATTTGCCGGCCAAGGTTGCTGTAGTCTTGTCAGCG
>JAPKYY010000336.1 GCA_026394095.1 Acidobacteriota bacterium
GGAACCGGCCCCACCACACTCATCCTCATCCACGGCTGGGCCTGCGATCACACTTTCTTTGAGCCACAACTGGCGGCCCTATCCAAGACCAACCGCGTAATCGCCATCGACCTCCCAGGCCACGGTCAATCCGATCTGCCCGCTGAATTCACAATCGGCGAATTTGCTCAAGCAGTAGAGGCCGTACGCACCACCACCAAAAGCCTGAAGCCAGTCCTCATCGGCCACTCCCTCGGCGCCGTCATCGCAAGAGAACATGCAAGACAATTCCCGAACCAGGCCAGAGCCCTCGTCTTTCTCGATGGCGCGATCTACCAATTGCCTCCAGGAGAAGCCGACCGCGAACGCTGGGCAGAAGGCATCACCGGCATGGCCAAACGCTTCGGCCCTGCAAACGAGAAGCAAACCAGAGAACGCAACATCAGCGTCTTCCTATCTAACCTCTACATGGATGAAACGCCAAGAGACCTCCGCATGTCCATCCTTAAGAAGGTGCTCTCCACCAATCCTGAAACCGCACAAGGAGCGATGCTCAGCATGGCAGACCTCAAGCTCTGGCGTGAAGACAAACTAGACCTGCCCGTCCTCGCGCTCAGGGCCGGACGTCAACAACCCCCTGGCGAAGACATTTACCTCAAGACACTCTTCCCGCGCATACAATACAAGTTCCTGCCGGGCGTGAGCCATTTCCTGATGCTGGAGAAGCCCGAAGTAGTGAACGCAGAAATTCTGTCTTTCCTGAAAGCGAGATAACTCGAATGAGTCTACTAATCCGTTGGGCCGCAAGCGCAATCGCCCTCTACATCGTTACTCAGTTCGTCCCCGGAGTCAGCGTAAACGGGGTGCAAGCCGCGCTGCTGGCCGCACTCGTGATCGGCCTGGTCAATGCCACTCTGGGCAGCCTGATCAAGCTGCTCACACTCCCGATCGGCTGCCTCACACTCGGAATCTCCAGCCTGATCGTGAATGCACTGATGTTCTGGCTGGCATCGAATTTTGTGAGTGGCTTCCACGTCACTGGATTCGTGCCAGCACTACTCGGTTCGATTGCGCTCTCAATCGTCGGAACCGCTGTCGATTTTCTGCTCAAGCAGATCTTCACCAGCAGTGATGACAAGAAGAACTAGCTTTCTTTGATGCGGATGTTGCGGAACTCAACCCGTGTTCCGTGTCCCAGAAAACCAATATGACCGCTCGTACGAGCCAGGCCCGGGTGCTTCTTGAGTACTGCCGGATCCTTCACGCTGCTAAGATCCACATCCGTCACAACTACACCATCTTGATCTCGTAGTTATTCCATTCGCCGTCACGCTTCACATGGCCGCTCTTGGCCGCAAACACGTCATAGACTGAGCCGGTCATCTGCGTCGGCTTCAAACCCGCGCCCTTCTTGTACTTCTCTGAAGCTTCGTCCAGAACCTGGATCTCCATCCCCACATAGGCTGCATCGCCTTCCAGCGGAGCGCGAATGCCTACCCCGTTGTTGCCGCCATCCCACAGGCGCCATTCCAGGCGAAGAGTAAAGTCTGAGTACTCTTTCTCAGTGAAGAGATTGCCGCCACCATCTTCCGGGCAAACAATCACACCATTCTGAACCAGGTAGCCTTTTCCACGGCCACCAACCAGCTTCCAGCCAGTCAGGTCTTTCTCATTAAAAAGAGGCTTGAAGCCTCGCTCAGCAGCAGGAAGGATTGCAGCGCCACCAAGCAGGAGCGCAAGTTCACGACGAGTCATATATGGAGCCTAACAAATAGCATTAAGCTATGCCAATTTACGGTGATAAAATCTACGCATGCTGAGTCTGCGCCTGATCGCGCTCTGTTGGATTGCGCTGCCGATACTGGCACAAGAAGACGGCGCTGCCTTCTTTGAAAAAAACGTACGCCCCTTGCTGGTAGCCAAGTGCCTGGGCTGTCATTCCGCCACCAGCCAACCCATCATGGGGGGCCTCCGGCTCGACACTCGCGAACACACTCTCAAAGGCGGCAGCAGAGGCACCTCAGTAGTCCCCGGCAACCCCGCAGACAGCCTGCTTCTCAAAGTAGTCATGCACACCGCCGGCGCACTCAAAATGCCTCCCGGCCCAAAGATGAAAGACGCCGACTCTGCAATCCTTGCGCAATGGATCGCAATGGGCGCACCCTGGGGTGCAAATCCAGTCGTCTCCTCAAATACCCCCGCAAAGAAATACTGGTCCTTTATTCCGCCCTCTGAACCTGCTGTGCCCACGGTCAAAAATCAAGCCTGGGTAAAGTCTCCCATCGATGCCTTCGTCCTCTCGGCGCTGGAAGCCAAAGGCCTCCAGCCTGCTAAGCCCGCTGACAAGCGCACTCTCATCCGCCGCGCCAGCTATGACATCACCGGCCTGCCTCCAACCCCAGACGAAGTACAAGCCTTCCTCAACGACAACTCAGCCAGCGCCTATCCAAACCTCGTGGATCGCCTCCTCCAGTCGCCTCGCTACGGCGAACGCTGGGGACGCCACTGGCTCGACGTTGCCCGCTACGCCGATTCCAACGGCCTCGACGAAAACCTCGTCTACAAAAACGCCTTCCGCTACCGCGATTACGTCATCGCTGCTTTCAACAAGGACAAGCCCTATAACGAATTCGTCCAGGAGCAACTCGCCGGCGATCTTCTCGCCCCAACCGAAGACCTCAAGAAGCAATTCGAACGCTGGACCGCCACCGGTTTCCTCAGCCTCGGCGCAAAAATGCTAGCCGAAGACGACCCCGTGAAAATGCAGATGGACATCGTCGACGAACAGGTCGACACCACCGCCCGCGCCTTTATGGGCCTCACCGTCGGCTGTGCGCGATGCCACGATCATAAATTTGATCCAATCCCAACCGCCGACTACTACGCACTAGCGGGAATCTTCAAAAGTTCCCACACTATGGACAATTTCAAGGTCGTCGCCAAGTGGCACGAACACGTCCTGGCACCCAAAGAAGACCGGGACCGCCTGGCCGCCCATGAAGCCAAAGTAGAAGCCAAGCGCAAAGAAATCAGCACCCTCACCGGCGCAGAAAACAAGATCCTCGCCGAGGCCGCCATGCAGCACGTCGGAGCCTACCTGCGAGCTTCAGCAGAACTCGAAAGCTACTCAAAGATCCGCATCGCGCCCATCGAAACAGAAGCCGGAGCCACACTGATCCCTGCAGGATCCTTCGTCGCCGGCAACGCGCCCAAGGTCCTCGAAAGAGGCAAGCCCAACACCCCGAAAGACTCCAAGGGGCCCTATTTCGCCGAATATGAAATCGTTGTACCCACAAAGGCCAACTACCAGATCGACATCCTGAACGAAGAAAAAGGTTTCGGCACAGCCGACATTTACGTCAACGGCGTTTGGATGAAAGCAGGCGCAGGCCCGGTGCAGAACAGAGCCGCCTCTCCCGACGCACCCGGCTGGAGCTATGTCGCGATCGTCCCGCTTGAGGCTGGCAAAAACAAAATTCGCCTCGAGCACGCCAACCGCTTCCCATACTTTGAGAAGCTCCTCGTCGCCAAACACACCCTTCCCCAAACCCCGCTAACCATCGTTCAGGTAGCAACCAAGTATCAAATCAATCCAGGCTTCCTCGAGCAGTTCATGGATTACTTTGATCGATCCCAATCTGCCGTCTCATCCATTCTCTACGCCTGGGAA
>JAPKYY010000876.1 GCA_026394095.1 Acidobacteriota bacterium
CCGGCGAAACAGAAAGCCGGCAACGCCCAGCGAGAACAGAATCGCGCTGAGAATCAGATACCAGGACATGGGGACGGCGTTCAGTTGGGGCATTAGTCGATCTCCTTGCGGGCCAGTACAATCGCGCCTAAGATCGCGATCAACACCAGGACGCTGGTGACTTCAAACGGAAGCAGGTAGTGGTTGAAGAGGCTGCGGCCAATCTCTTTAGCGCCTACATTGAAGGCACCAAAAGTGACGGTACCCATTGATGGGCCCATCCGCTGCAGCAAATAGGCAAGCAAACCAAGAAAAACGGTGAGCAAAGGAATCCCAAGCAACCGCGATGGCCAGCTTCTGCCCTTGCTCGTTTCCTCGCCGGCGTTGAGCAACATGATTACGAAGACAAAGAGCACCATGATGGCACCCGCGTAAACGATCAATTGCACGGCGGCGATAAACTCAGCGCCCAGCAAAAGGTACAGCACCGCCAGCGAGCCCATCACGCCAATCAGCGAGAGGGCGCTCCCGATGGGGTGCTTCTGCACCACCAGCGAAATTCCACAGGCCACGGCAATGGTGGCGAAGATTATGAATAGAATCAGGTCCATGGCGCTAGTTCTTTGGCCCTTGCAGCGCTACGGCAAACGCGGTAATCAGCAGATTGACGATCGCAACAGGAAATAGGAACTTCCAGGTGAAGTTCATCAGTTGGTCGTAACGGAAGCGCGGCAGTGTGCCACGAATCCAGATAAAGATAAAGAGCAACGTCCCGGCTTTGGCAACAAACCAGAACACCGGCATCAGGATCGGCTTCAGCACCGGCACCAGAAACACCAGCGCGATTGCACCAAAGGCCAGCCCAGCGGCAGGCATCGTCAAACGATCCCACGGGCGTCCCTTAAGCGGCTGCATCACGCCATGAAAAAGAAGCACGGCCGAGCCACCAAGCATCAATAAGACAGGGACAAAGTCGCTACCGTATTCAGCAGGCCACAACGGATGCCAGCCACCTAGAAACAGTACCGTCGCCATGCACGTCACCGTGATCATGTTGGCGTACTCGGCCATGAAGAAGGCAGCAAAATTGAGCGAACTGTATTCGGTATGGAAGCCGGCTACAAGCTCGTTTTCAGCTTCGGGCAAGTCAAAAGGCACGCGGTTGGTTTCGGCAAAAGCAGAAATCAAAAAGATCAAAAAGCTGAAAACTTGAGGGAACGGCATCTGGAAAATCGACCAGCGCGGAATCACGCCGAGATAAAAGCCTGCCTGCTCATTCACAATGGTGCGCAAAGACAGGTCGTTGAGCATCAGCAGCGGCGAAACAAGCGCAATCGCCATCGGCAACTCGTAGCTGATCATCTGAGCCGAACTGCGCAATCCACCCATCAGCGAGTACTTGTTGTTCGAGGCCCAGCCACCGAGCGCGATACCGTAAACGCCAACACTTGAGATGGCGAGAACAAACAGAACACCAACATTGATATCGGCCAGGCCAAGATCCGTACGAACTCCGAAAATCTCAACCGACGGCCCGAACGGAATCAGGCAGATCGAAATCAGCGCAAAGAACACGGCTAGAAACGGCGCCAGAATATAGAAGAAGTGATTGACGTGAGAAGGCACAAAGCCTTCCTTCGTCATAAGCTTTACGACGTCGGCAAGCGGCTGCAAGAGGCCGTGCGGACCCACGCGATAAGGGCCCAGTCGCGACTGGATATGCGCCAGAACCTTGCGTTCAATCCACTGCAGATAAGCCAGCGTGGTCATGAAGGCTCCGGCCACGATGCCCGTTTTTATGAGACTGATGATAAAGAAATTCATCGTTTGTAGAGAGCGCCCGGAAACTCAGGAACACTGGTCAGAAGTTTGGAATACCGGCCCAGCGAGCCGGAGGTAAACAAGGTATCGCCCGCAGAGCGGATTTCGTCGACAAGGA
>JAPKYY010001048.1 GCA_026394095.1 Acidobacteriota bacterium
AGCTCAACCTCTACGATCCAGATGGCACCCGCACGGAGTTGATGGAACCAAACACGGTAGACGGAAAGAAAGTTCCTTCCTCGCCAGCACCGCCACCGCACTAGGCAGCGGCATAAACTGGGATTGTGCCCTACCCGATTCATCGTCCGCGCCGACTGAGGCGCACTGAAGCCATCCGCAGCCTCGTGCGCGAAACGCATCTCGAAGCTTTTAACTTCATCTACCCACTCTTTCTCGTTCCGGGTGAGGGGCGGCGCAAAGAGATCTCGAGCATGCCGGGCAACTATCAGCTCTCGATCGATGAAGCCATCAAGGAATGCGAAGAAGCAAAGTCTTTAGGCTTGGGTGGCGTACTCCTTTTCGGTATTCCTGAACATAAGGATGAAATCGCATCTGGTGCCTATGATCCTCACGGCATAGTGCAAGAAGGTGTGCGGGCGATCAAGAAAGCGGTGCCCGATCTTCTTGTCGTCACCGACGTTTGCAACTGCGAATACACCTCACATGGGCATTGCGGCAAGATCGTCAATGGGGATGTCGATAACGACACGACGCTGGAATGGCTGGCCGATGCCGCGCTAACTCATGCACGGGCCGGAGCAGACATCGTAGCGCCCAGCGACATGATGGACGGCCGCGTGGGCGCCATCCGCGAGACGCTCGATGCAGCAGGCTTCGACCATATCCCGATCATGAGCTACGCCGCAAAATACGCAAGCGGTTTCTACGGGCCTTTCCGCGAGGCCGCAGAGAGTGCGCCACAATTTGGCGACCGGCGTTCCTATCAAATGGATTCAGCCAATGCTCGCGAAGCCATGTACGAAATGCAGCTCGACCTCGAAGAGGGGGCCGACATCCTGATGGTGAAGCCGGCGCTGGCCTATCTCGACATCATTGCCGCCGCCCGGCAGAGCTTTGACGTACCGATTGCCGCCTATCAGGTATCAGGGGAATTCAGCATGATCATGGCTGCGGCGCGAAACGGCTGGATCGATAAGGATCGCGTAATGATGGAAACTCTGACCTCGATCAAGCGCGCGGGGGCATCGATTATCCTGACCTACTTTGCGAAGGATGCGGCGAGACTGCTATAATGAAAGATATGAAGTCATTCCGCCGCTGGGCGCTACTGGTGCTTGCGGTCGGGTTCCTCGTCTCGATCCACGACCCATCACTTCAGCCTTTACAACTTGTTGCTGCTGACGCGAAACCGGGAGTCACAACGGTGCAGTGGCGCTTGCTGCGCTCGCTGGATCTCAGTTCTGGTGAGGCGCCTGCCGATCTCAAGAAGATCGACAACACGACGGTTCGCATCGCTGGCTACATGGTGCCGCTGGAAAGTGACGACCAGGAAGAGGCAGACGAGTTTCTGATCGTGCCGATTGCCGGTGGATGCATTCATACTCCTCCTCCGCCGCCACATCAGATTGTCTACTGCCGCATGGTGGGTAAGAAGAAGACCAAGATCGCGATGTTTGAACCCAACTGGTTTGAAGGCAAAATTGCGATCAACAAGACGGGGAGCCCTTACGGGGCGGTCTCCTATCAAATGACTGTCGCGAATGTCACAGCCTACTCTTCCAAGTAGCATCACTCTCGACAGCGTTGAATTCGCGTACGGGCCAAAGCTGCCAACTGTCATCGATATGCCTTCGTTTGAGCTTGGAGCGGGTGAGTCCTGCTTTCTCTACGGGCCGAGTGGCTGTGGCAAAACTACGCTCCTCGGGTTGATTGCCGGCGTCTTGCAGGCCCGCCGCGGCACAGTAAAAGTATTGGGCGAAGATCTGTCATCCATGTCCGGGTCAAAGCGCGATGCGTGGCGAGGATCCAAAATCGGCTACATCTTTCAGATGTTCAATCTGATTCCCTATCTGAATGTCCGGGACAATATCCTTCTACCCACTCGACTGCATTCCTCTCGCAAGCCGGAAGCTCTAGAACGCATTGCAGCATCACTCGGAATCGAAGGCTTACTCGACCGCGGAGTACTCGAACTAAGCGTAGGGCAACAACAAAGAGTGGCTGCGGCACGCGCGCTGATTGGTGCACCACCTCTGGTGATTGCCGATGAGCCGACGTCGGCACTCGATGCTGCGCACCGCGAACGATTTCTTGAGCTGTTACTCGGGCAGTGTAAAGAAGCTGGGGCGGCGTTGCTATTCGTCAGTCATGACCAGAGCCTCGCACCGATGTTTCACAAGCAGTTGAGCCTGCCGGAACTCAATCGTGCCGCAAGGGTGGAGCTAGTCTGATGTTGCTGCTCTCACTGGCCTGGCAATCCTTGCGCAATCGGCGCGTGACAACCCTCTTGACTGTGTTCTCGATCGCGCTCAGTGTTGCCCTGCTTCTGGGCGTGGAAGCCCTGCGAGTCAGTGCACGGGAAAGCTTTTCCTCGACGATCTCAGGAACAGATCTGATCGTTGGAGCTCGTGGCGGAGGCTTGCAGTTGTTGCTTTACACCGTTTTCAGAATGGGCACTGCAACCAACAACGTGAAGTATGAAAGCTTCGAGGAATGGTCAAAGCATCCAGCCGTAGCCTGGACAATTCCATACTCGCTAGGCGACAGCCATCGCGGCTTTCGTGTTGTTGGCACAAATGAAAACTTCTATAAGCAGTACCGCTTCCGCAAAACGCGAAAGCCTGAATTTGTAACAGGCAGAGCTCCGGCAGAATTTAACGAGGCCGCGCTCGGCAGTGATGTAGCCGAGAAGCTCGGATACAAGGTTGGCACAAAGGTGACGCTCACTCACGGCATTGGTGCGGCTGGGATCATGGATCATGACGACAAGCCTTTTACCGTCGTCGGGATTCTCGACAAGACATCCACGCCGATCGACCGCAGCATCTACATCACCCTCGAAGGCATGTCAGCGATCCACGTGGGTTGGCAGGGTGGTGCGCCGCCAGAGCCGGGAGAAGAAGTGCCAGCGGCCAAACTGAAGAAAGAAGACTTGAAGCCGGAGGCGATTACTGCCTTTTTATTGCGAGCCAAAAGCCGGATTGATACGCTGCGCATTCAGCGCGATGTAAACAACTATTTACCTGAGCCCCTTATGGCAATCATCCCTGGCGTCGCGATGGGCGAATTGTGGTCCACCGTGAAGTATGCCGAGATTGCTCTTGAAATCGTCGGTGGCTTTGTGGTGCTGGTGGGCCTGCTTGGAATGCTCGTAGCTATCTATACCACTCTCAATGAGCGGCGCCGCGAAATGGCAATTCTGCGGGCGCTGGGCGCGGGCCCAATCAAGATTTTGGCTTTGTTTTTGATCGAAAGTCTGATGCTGGCTGCGTCTGGTTGTGCCCTGGGAGTTGGCTTGATGTACGCAGGCATTGCAGCTTTGCAAGGCGTGGTGGAGAAGCAGTTTGGTTTGTACTTGCGCTGGCAGGGATTTCAGCCAGAGCACGGCGTATATCTGGGCTTAGTGCTCTGCGCTGCTGTCCTAATTGGCCTGGTTCCGGCATGGCGGGCGTACCGCAATACGTTGGCCGATGGCTTGAGCGTGCGGGTCTAGGCGCCGGGCTCGTAGGCGATACCAAGCTCGCGGGCAATGCTCTGCAGGTCGGAATCGGCGGTCCAGAATTGGTGGCCCGAGGCCAGGGCGGATGCCACCAGATGAATGTCGATCCAGCCAACACCTCTACCGTGGAGTTTGCGATTCCGCACTAAAGCCTCAACAGCATCATGTGGAATCAGGGGAGATTGTTGCAGCCGTCGAAACAACGACAAGACGGGAAGCCTACCACCCGGATCACCGATCAGAAGTTCACCATAAACTAGTTCATGGCCACAAACAACTTCCAACTCCAAGAGTCGATCCAACTCTTTTGCAGAGGCTCCGCGTTTGGAGAGAAACCGAATCCAAATGGAAGTGTCTACCAGAACCATCAGCTAGCCTTGCGAGCCGAAGCAACAGGTTCGCGTCGCCTGGGCACGTCCTGAGCGCCTGGCTCTGAGCCCATGAAGGCACGCATTCGTTGGTAGGCTGCGTGCCGCACCAAAGCCTCGAGGCCTAGGCGAACGGCTTCCGTGTCAGTGCTCGCATTACTTGCTTCTCGGGCTTCTTTCAGGAGCTCGGCATCAATGTTGAGCGTCTTTTTCATACATACTATTTGACCACATGGATATGGCTATTTTTGCCATACCGGGATGAGCTGGCGGATTCTGGAATCCCGAAAATAGAGACCGCCCCAGACCATGACCCCGAGCAGGAACTGGACGAACCATGCCTCGTTGATACGAAGATGAGCGGCAAC
>JAPKYY010000625.1 GCA_026394095.1 Acidobacteriota bacterium
GGACTCCTTGAAAATGGTTAGGCGGATTTGACTTCAGTCCACAGGCGGTCTCGGAGGCGCTGTGTTGGGGCGGAGCTGGTTTGGAACCATTCGCCTTTTTCGAGGACTTGTTCGTTGTCTGTGCTGCAGGGGGAGGAGGCCCGGCTGGCTTTGCTGTTTGCCTGGGCTACCTGGGGTTTGTAGAGGTAGTTCAGGAAATCGTGGGCAAGATCTTTGCGGCGGGATTCGGCGAGGATCGCTACGCAGTCGCAGTAGAGGCTGTAGCCTTCTCTGGGGTGGACGAAGTGGAGGTGGGGGGCCTGGTCTATCGTTAGCTGTGCGCTGCCTTGCCAGAGTTGGGCCGCCGTGACGTCTCCTGAGGCTACCTGGTCTCGAACCTCTGTGTTCAGGTAGGCTCTCAGGATTTTCTTTTGTTCTATCGCCAGCTTTTGGGCCTTGCGCAGTTCGTCTACGGAGTTAGTGTTGATGGAGTAGCCCAGGACTTTCAGGCAGGCGGCAAAGACTTCGCTGGGCTCGTCGAGCATCGTTACCTTGCCTTTGTAGTTTTGGCTCCAGAGGTCTTGCCAACTGTTGATTGCGAGTTTGCTGGGGCAGAGGATGCCGCAGTTGGACCATAGGTAGGGGAGGCTCCATTCGAGGCTTCTGTCCCATTCTGGCTTTTGGAAGCGGGGTGCCAGATTCGCTATGTTGGGGAGTCTTTTGTGGTCTAGCGGAGTGAGGAGGCTCATCTCGCGCATCGGGTTGACCAGACGATTCTCGGGGAAGACTACGTCCCAGCCGGAGTTGCCGGACATGGTTTTCGCGATCGTTTCTTCGCTTCCTTCGATTACCGCTGAGTACCTTACCTGGACGTTGAATTCTCGCTCGAAAGCCGGGACGGTATCTTTCGCAATGTAATCGGAATAGTTGATGACGTTGAGGCGTGGTTTGGTTTGGCTGGTGCAGCCAGCCAGCCCGCTCAAGGCGAGAAAGAAGTGGCGGCGCCTCACGTGCGTTGCTCCAGACGCTGGCTGATTACGATCAGGACTCCGAGGCCGAAAACGATAATGGTCGAGATGGCGTTGACGGCGGGGTTGACGCCTCTGCGAGCCATTCCGTAGATGATCATCGGGAGGGTTTCGCTGTCGACGCCGGCGACCAGGCTGGTAATGACGTAGTCGTCTAGCGAGGTCGTGAAGGCTAGCAGGGCTGCGGCGATGATGCCGGGTTTTAGCATCGGTAGAGTGACGTGCCAGAAGGCTTCAAAGGGAGTCGCGCCCAAGTCTTGCGCGGCTTCTTCGAAGGTATTGTCCATCGTGCGTATGCGGGCCAAGATCACCATCACTACATAGACAAGACAGAAGCTGAGGTGAGCCAGCACCACGGTGTGCATGCCTAGTTGGAGCCTTAGTGTTCTGAAGATGATTTGGAAGAGCGCTAGCAGAGAGATGGCGGTTACAATCTCCGGGGTGACTAGCGATACGGAGAGTGAAGCTGTGATCCAGCGGGCTTTTTTCTTCCAAAGGGCGTAGGCGGCTAGCGTCCCGATGATTGTGGCGAGGATCGTTGAGAAGGTGGCGATGATGAGGCTGTTGGCGGTGGCTTCAAGTAGCGGTGGGTCGGTTAGGGCGGTCTGATACCAGATCAGCGATGCGCCTTCCCAACGGGTGAGCTTGGAGGAGTTGAAGCTGAAGATTGCGAGGACAACCAAGGGTAGATGCAAGAAGACGTAGATGAGTGTTGCGTAGAGGCCGAGAAGAGTTGGTCTCACAGGACGTCTCTTGCGGTTGTGAATTGGTTCTGAACCAGGTTGCCGATCAGGATAGTGCTGCCGCCGCCAAGGAGGTCACTTGTCAGATAGGTGCCGAGGCTGGGGACGAAGACGAGAAATGCGGCTGCGCGGAGGCCGGGGGTTGCGATGGGGAGAATGACTTTGAATAGCGTTGTGGCTGGCTTTGCGCCAAGGTCTGCGGCGGCTTCTACCATTGAGTAATCGAGGCGTTCGAGGGTTGAGTAAATCGGAAGGATCGCGAGCGGGATGCTGGTGTAGACAAGGCCCAGCAGGACTGCGCCGTGGTTGTAGAGCAGCGGTAGGGGCTCGCTGATCAGGCCCGTGGCCACCAGGATCGTATTAAAAAGCCCAGTGTCACGCAGCAGGAAGACCCAGGCATAGGTGCGGACGAGGAAGCTGGTCCAGAAGGGGAGCATGACGAGCTGAAGGAGCAGGTCGCGGCGCGGGCCGCTGCGGGTGATGTACCAGGCGAGGGGGAAGCCGAAGATGAGGCAGAGGATCGTGGTTTCGCCAGCGATCCAGAAGGAGCGGAGGAGGATTTCGCCGTAGAGAGGGTCGAGGAAGCGTTGGTAGTTCTCGAGAGTAAAGGGCAGGCCCTGGCCGCCGTATGGGCCTCGTGTCATCAGGCTGTAGGCGAGGACGATCGTCATCGGCACAAGGAAGAGCGCGATGGTGACGATTGAGGCCGGGAGTAGGAAGATGCGACGGAGCTTCATTGGAAGTGGAGCTCGTCTTCTTTGCGCCACCAGAGGTGGACTTCTTCGCCGGGATGGTAGTTTTGGTCGAAGCGAGAGACCTCAGCCGTGAGGATATCGTTGGCCTTTGTGCGGGCATGGATGTGGATGAAGTTGCCGAGGAAGGTGGAGTGGAGAACGGTGGCGGGCGTGGAGTTTTCGGTGGGAGTTTTTGAGATGCGAGTGGCTTCCGGTCGCAGGCCCATCTTGCCGAGCCAGTTCATGTCGCCGAGAAATTGGGCAACGAAGGGAGTGGCGGGTTTCAGATAG
>JAPKYY010000133.1 GCA_026394095.1 Acidobacteriota bacterium
CTCGGGCCCGATGGCCAGCACCGCATAAACAGGGCTTTCAATCTCACCAGCCAGATCAGCCGTCACATAGGTCACCGGCATCAGGTTCTTGTGATAGATATTGCGAGCCTCACGGGTCGCAACCACAGTAGTAAGTTCCGCAATCGGCACCAGCGCGCCGCTCGATCCCGCCACTCGCATCTGCCGGATCCGGTCCAGATCCATCCGGTCTTGCTTGGCTAGGCGCACCGCAATCGGCACCGGCTCCTGCTCTTTCTCCTGATGCAGAATCCCGGCACTCTGGCCCATCGTCGCCATCCGGATGCTGTCAGCAATCGCACTCTCGCTGATCCCGTGCAGCCCCGCCTTTTCGCGGTCGATCTTCAAATACTGCTTGGGCTGCTCAGCCTCGACATACCAGTCAACATCAACGACGCCGCGAGTCTTCTCAAAGATCCTCATCAACTCCGCCGCCACCGCACGCTGGCCATCCTGCGTTGGCCCATACACTTCAGCCACCATCGTTGCCAGCACAGGGGGCCCGGGCGGCACTTCGGCCACCTGTATCTTCGCCCCCAGCGTATTCGCCAGCGGCAACAGCCGCGCCCGCACCTGCTTTGCAATCTCGTGACTCTGCTGCTTGCGCTCATCCTTGCCCAGCAGGTTCACCTGGATGTCGGCAACGTTGGCACCAGCCCTCATGTAGTAATGCCTTACCAGCCCGTTGAAGTTATGTGGTGCTGCGGTTCCGGCATAGGTCTGCGTATCCACTACCTCAGGCTGTTTGATCGCCTCGCGAGCCAGAATCTGCGCTACCCGCTGGGTCTCTTCAAGTGCTGTTCCCTCCGGCATATTGAGAATCACTTGAAACTCGCTCTTGTTGTCAAAGGGAAGCATCTTCACTTCCACCAGATGTAGCGGGAAAAGCAGCATCGATCCCGCCAGCAACACCACAACCACCAACAGGAAGCCACCGGTATAAACCGGCTGATGCAAGAGCTTGTCCATCCACCGGCGGTAGAGCCGGGTCACCAGGTCTTCGCGCTCGTCATGCACTCCATGCATCGCATGGCCATCAAGCAACTTCACCGCTGCCCAGGGGGTCACCAGGAACGCCACGATCATCGAGAAGACCATCGCCGCCGTCGCCCCGATCGGAATCGGCCGCATGTAAGGCCCCATCAGCCCACCCACAAACGCCATCGGCAAAATCGCCGCAATCACGGCCAGGGTCGCCAGAATCGTCGGGTTCCCCACCTCGTTCACCGCTTCGATCGCAACCTCAGAGAATGCCCTGGCGCGGTTCTCCGGCAGGCGGGCATGACGCACAATATTCTCCACAACCACGATCGCGTCATCCACCAAAATGCCAATCGAGAAGATCAACGCAAACAGAGTGATCCGGTTCAGCGTATAGCCATAGAGGTAGAACACAGTGAGAGTAAGTGCGAGCGTAACCGGCACTGCCGCAAATACCACCAGCGACTCTCGCCACCCCAGCACAAAGGCGATCAACACCACCACCGACAACACCGCAATACCCATGTGCTTGAGCAACTCATTGCTCTTCTCGGCCGCCGTCTCGCCGTACTGCCGGCTGATCGTCACCTCGACATCAGAAGGAATCACCAGTCCCTTGGCCAACTCCACCTTGTGAAGCACTTCTTCAGCAACGGTAATCGCATTCGCTCCCTTGCGCTTGGCCACCGCAATCGTCACCGCCGGCTCAGCCGATTCACGCGATTGATGAAACACATACTCGCTCATCTCGGCACCGGTGTCTTCTACCTTCGCGAGGTCACGAAGATAAACCGGCTTGCCTCCAACAGCCCCCACCACCACAGCCTTCAGATCATCTGTACTCCGCAGAAAGTCGCCTGCCTCAACCACCCGCTCCTGGTTCTCGCGATGGATCCGCCCGGCTGAGAATCTCTGGTTGCTCCCACCAATTGCCCGCCAGATCATGGCTGCCGGAATCCGGTAAGCGTCCAGCTTTTCAAGATCGAGCGTCACTCGCATCTCCCGTCGCTGTCCGCCGATCAGATTCACCGACGAGACATCGGTCGCTTCTTTGATCGAGTCTTCCAGTTGGCTTGCCACCCGGCGCAGCTCAAACGGCCCATACCGCTTGCTATGCAGCGTCAGCGCAAGAATCGGCACATCGTCAATCGACCGCAACTTCACCAGAGGCGTAGGAAAGCCAGTGCTTGAAGCCAGCTTCTGGTTCAACTTGACGATGCTCGCGCCCTCATCCTCGCCCACCTTGAAACGAACAATCACCAGCGCCTGCCCTGGCATAGACGTCGAGTAGACATACTCAACACCCGGAATCTCCCAAAGCAGCTTCTCCATCGGCTTGGTTAGACGTTGTTCGATCTCAACCGGCGACAGCCCTGGCATTGCTGCCATCACATCCACCATCGGCACCTGAATTTGAGGCTCCTCCTCGCGAGGTAGCATCCACACCGCAAACACACCCAGTGCTAGCGAAGCCCCCATAAACAAAGGCGTCAACTTCGAATGAACGAAAGCCGCCGCAAGCCGTCCAGCCGGCCCACTCATTGCAACACCTCAACCGTCGCTCCATCTAGCATCTCGGCCGGCCCCTTCACCACAACCTTCTCCCCGGCCTTAAGGCCTGACAGCACTTCCCGCTTGCCGCCAATGACATCTCCAACCGACACCATGCGGGACCTTGCCTTAGCGCCCTCCACAACAAACACCATCTGCATCTGGCCGCTCTCATGAACGGCGAGGGCATCCACAGTCAGCACATCACGCTCACCCACAGCCCACTCTGCCTGCGCATAGGCCCCACTGCGCAGTCCCTGCATCGCTGGCAAGTCGGCTTTCACCGTGAGGCTGCGGGTTGAGGCATCAAGCGACGGAACAATCTCGCTTACCTTCACCTCTACCGCCTCGCGGTCTTCCACCCTAACTCGCACAGGCATCCCCAGCTTGATCCGCGAAGCCTGCGATTCTTCCACCTGCATCGCGACACGAAATCCACCCGCCGCCTCTATCGTCAACAGCGGTGCGCCAGGCAGAGCCATTGCCCCCACTGCCGCTATCTTCTCGACTACCACGCCAGCAAACGGAGCCACCAGCGTCGCATAGCCGCGCTGCGTATTGGCCGAGCTTACGGCTTGATCGCCCTGAGCAATTCGCGCCTCCACCTGTGCTCGCCTCGATTGCGCCA
Organism: Acidobacteriota bacterium; assembly: GCA_026394095.1. GTDB lineage: Bacteria > Acidobacteriota > Terriglobia > Bryobacterales > Bryobacteraceae > Bryobacter. The sequence goes on from JAPKYY010000133.1 coordinate 3,179, forward strand.
TCGCCACAGCCGACTCAGCCTGCTTCACTCGAGCATCAGCCTCATCCATCTCCTGCTGCGCTAGCGACTTCCGGTCAAACAGTCTTTTCAAACGCGCCTGTGTCGCGCGAGCCAACTCCAGTTGGGTCCGCGCCCCCTCAATCGCTGCCGCCGTCTCAGGCAACGCGCTTCGCGCTTCGAGCCTTGCGGCCTCAGCCTGTGCCGCTCCGGCCTGCAGTTGCTGCGAATCGATCACAACCAGCGTCTGCCCGGCTCTGACATTCTGGCCCGGTTCTACCATCACCTGTCGCACGACGCCCATGACCTGCGCTGCGATCACGCTGCGGGTGCGAGCCTCAACCGTGCCACTGGCCTTTGCGGTCAAAGCACTCGGCCCGCCTCCGACCACACTCACATCCACTTTCACCGGTGCAGCCGCAACTGCATCCTTCTTCTCATGCTGCGTCGAACAGGAGGCCAACAAAATCAATGCCCACAATGTATGTCTCATTACTGCAATACCTCCGAATCAGGTCCTAATTTGCCCAGTGCCGCAGCATGATTGAGTTGCGCCGATCGCACACCGTGTTGTGCTATTAACAGCCTCAGTCGTGCCTCGGTCATCGCAGTCTCCGTCCGCAAAAGCTCGGTCACATTCGCAAGCCCTGCCTCGTAGCGGTCCCTTGTAATGCGCAAGCTTTCTTCTCCAGCCGCAATTGCAGACTCGGCTGTCTCTACCCTTGCTCTGCTTGCCTCAAGCATCGTCTCGGCTTGCATTACCTCTACCTTCACTTGCCGCTGCATCGCTTTCTCGCTTGCTTCGGCTGCGCGCTGAGTCTCTACCGCCATCCGTACCCGTGCCCGATCCGCTCCACCCGCATAGGGCGTCCAACGGAAGGTCACACCCGCCATCCAATTCGCTCCAGCTCTGGTGACGAAGCGTTGCCGGTCAGCTTCAAATCCAACTCGCAATCCCACTTGTGGCAAGAATGCAAGCCTGGCCATCTCCCCCTGCTGCCGGGCTGCATCAACCTGGAGCCGCCGCTGCTCCAACTCAGGCCGTTCTGCCAGGCCCGCCTCTGTTTGCTTCCCGGCCACACTAAGGCTTGTCGTCAATTCAAACGAAGCATCCTCGGCCGCACCAACCAACTCGCCTAAGACCCGTTCTGCAATTTTCGCCTCCGCCCTGCGCAGCAACAACTGCTCCTGCATTCCGGCTAAATGCACCTTTACCGATAAGGCATCGGCTGCCGTCGAGCGCCCTGCATCCCTTACAGCCTCGGCTTGTCGCAAATCTGCCTCAGCCGCCTTCACCGCCTGCTCAGCCACCGGAACCGCTGCCCGCGTCAATTGAGCGTCCAGATAGGCCCTTGCCGTTCTGCTAGCCATCGCCAACTCTATCTGCCTCACACCCACCTGTGACGCCTTCCTTCCCGTCTCTGCAATCTCGATGGCCTTGCGCGTTCGCCCCGCATCCCACAAAACCTGCTCTGCACTCACCAGCGACTGAAAGTTGTTCAAGAAGTCAGGGCGGTTCAAGGAATCGATCGCGAAGTTCTGGGCGCCAAACTTCCGCTGCGTCAGCAAAGATCCAAAGACAAAAACGGGATTGTTCGAATTCACCCAACTTTCCTGGTAATCCACCTTTGGCAGAAGCCCAGCCCGGGCTTCCGGGATCCGCTCAGCCGATGCCCTTAGCATCGCTCGCGCTGATTCAACATTTGGATGACTGGCCACTGCTCGCCTCACCGCCTCCGACAGCGTCAGAGGATCAGCCGCCTCAAGCACAGCGCCGCTTACCAGAAGCATTAAGATCATGCTTTTCATGATTCAACTATATGCTCATTCAATCATATAGTCAACAACTGATCTTCTGAGTAGACGAAAAAACGCCGGTCGTTGCCGACCGGCGTTTTACGTAACTATTGGATTTGCTATTCGTTCTCAGGCATGTAAGCCGGAAGCGACTCACGTGCAATCACTGCATTCGGCGAAACAATCTGCGGATTCGATGCAAAGTAGCGCGACTCATTCAGCTTGCGGAAGACCTGCCCCGCAACGCCACTCGCCACCGGCCCGCTCACCAGCTTGCCGCCAGTCAACAATACCGTAACTACCAACTTGCGGTCTCCCACTTCGTTGAAGCTTCCAAACCACCCCAGGTGGGTCTTGTGATCGGAGTGCGTACATGTTCCAGTCTTGCCAAAGATCGGTTCATGATCTTCGTAGCCAGCCCGGCGTCCGGATCCAAAGTTCACAGAACCTTCCATTCCAGGACGGATCTCCTGAATCGCAGTTCCAATGTTTTCGATCTTCCTGCGTACCTGAGGAACAAAGGTCTCGATCTCGGCTTGTGTACGCGGATACTGCAGATAGTACATCGTTCCACCATTGGCCACGGTGGTGAGGATTGAGCTTAACTGCAAAGGAGTCAGGTTGATACCGTCTCCAAAACTCGTCATCATTCCGATGCCGCTTGGCACTTCTTTGCCGGGCCAGATTCCGGGCTGTTCACCAGGAATGTTCAAACCGGCCGTTTCACCCAAACCCAGCAGCTTTGCATAATAGGAAATCTTCTCGTAGCCGAGCTTCCTGCCGATCGAAGCAAAATAAGGATTGTTGCTGCGAGCCATTGCGGTGGTCATATCGAGATAATCACGACGCCCAAGCTTTACTACCTTGTCTCGACTGTATTCACCTTCCATCACGCCCGCTACACCAGCCAGAATCTTGATCGTTGAGCAAGGTTGAAAGCCGTTTTGGAGTACCAGTTTCTGGTTTACCATGCTAAGAATCCGGCCATTGCTGGCATCAGATACGACAACGGCACCATTCAATCCATTCAACGCTTCTACTGCCGCACGGCGAATCGTCAGGTCTTCTCCGTCGATTACATCGCCTTCGGTGGCATCGGCGAAGTTTGGTACGGTCCAAAATCCAGCATATGGACTATTGCGTTGCCGAAAGCGAGAGACCGGGGCGCGGCCCTTCGTGAATGACGCCTTCTTGAGGATGGGGGCATTCTTGGTTGTTTTTGTAAGACGGGTCTTCGCCGGAGCGATTCTAGTGGGTGCCACTCGCTTTGCAGCGGACACCTTCTTAGCGGAACTCTTCTTTGCCGTTGCCGCCCGAACAGCACCGGGCGTGACAAATACGAGCAATGCTAGCAGTGCAGAAATGAAAACTCTGTTAAAGGCCATGCTGTCCTTATTAGTCCTATCGTCGGATTTGGCCGAAACCGTAATCCAATCAGGTCTGCCGCTTTGGAATTTGCCGTCAACAGAGACAGCGCTAACAAATCCAACCTTAACAAAAGATTGGCCTTATGGCAATCTATGAAATTCCATAAGGCCATGTCAAGTATTTTTTAGGCCAAGCCCAGTACTTCTGGGCCTTTCTTGACGATTCCTTCCATCGTCGAGGCGAAGGTATCTACTTCCTCAAGAGTCGTATATACGTTGGGAGTGATGCGTAATCCGGCATATTCCTTGCCTCTCACGATCGGCACCACCATGATTTTGTGCTTTTCCATCAAGTATTCAGCCAACTTTGGAATGTTGAAGCCTTTAAAGCCGACAGTCCCGATCCCGCAGCTCATCTCCGGGTCATCGCTGGTGTGGAGGGTCACACCCGGCAATTCTTTCAGCCGCATGGACCAGCGCTTGCGCAAGTACCGTAAGCGGGCCGCCTTGCGCTCTACCCCAATCGATTCATGAAAGGTGAGCGCCTCGGTGATCGTGTTGCGCTGGCTTGCAGGGTGAGTGCCAATTTCTTCAAACTTGCGGATATTGTCAGCCATCGATTCCGGTGCCGCCATCAGCGGCCAGATCTTCTTGATTTTGTCCCGCTTGACGTACAGGAAACCAGTGCCAACCGGCGCCAGAATCCATTTATGCAAGCTTGTGCCGTAGTAATCGCAGTCCAGATCATCGCGTTTGAAGGGGAACTGTCCAAATGCATGAGCACCGTCGACAACCACTTCAATTCCACGGGCCCGCGCCATCTGCGAGATCTTCTTCACCGGGAAAATCTGCCCGGTCAAATTCGTGATGTGGCAAATGTGAATGACCTTGGTCTTCGGGGTGATGGCCTTTTCGATCAGTTCCGCCAGGTAGTCGAGTGACGGGGCTGGCACCGGAAAGGAGATCTGTTTCAATACAATCCCATCGCGGCGCTCACGCTGATTCCAGGTTGTGAGCATACGGCCATAGTCCTGATTGGTGGTGAGCACTTCGTCGCCACGATTGAGCGTCATGCCAAGCTGCACGATTTCAAGCGCTTCGCTGGCATTGCGCGTAATGGCGATCTCTTCGGGATCACAACCGAAACTCTGTGCGAGCCTCCGGCGGACGCTTTCCAGTTCAGGGCCGAGCACTTTCCACATAAAGTGGGCCGGGCCCATGTTGGAAATCTCGAGGTAGCGTTTCTCGCTCTCCATCACGATCTTGGGGGATGGGGAAACACCGCCGTTATTCAGGTTGATGATATTCCGGTCTACGGTGAACATGTGTCTCACCTGAAACCAGAAGTCTTCGTCTACTGCCAGGGAATCGGCGGGTTTACCGCCTTGTGCTGCCAACGCTGCTTGCAAACGGGGAAGGGCGTCGCCTGAGAATGCAACCGCGGCAATGCCGGCTGCGCGAAATAAGTCTCTGCGATCCATGCCATACAGTAATCCGTCGGGGCACAGCATTGCAAGTGCTCATCAGCATTGCCCAAACCCGGTGGAGAACGCAACAGCTGCCTCAGTGCTTTTTTTTTGCTGCAATCTCCAACGCCACTTCAGCAACCGGGCGTAGATTTGCCTTAGAAAGAATCAGCCTCTCTTGAGGTCTCTATTTTGCCTGTTACACGCAATAGAACTTTCTTTCTCAAACTTACACACCATATATATGACCGGCAAACCAAGCCGTCACTTCCAGTCCAACAAAAATTAAAACTTCAAAACGATGCTAAGGCCCAACCCTCGCCTCGCAAGCGCTGCGCTGGCAAGCCCCGGTAAGTAGCTTTCCTGATTGCAAAGCCCACCCAAGCTGGCTCAACCTGTTGGTCAGACCGAGCCTACAAGCTCCACCGCCAAGTCAGCATCTGGTTCTTTGTCGACCTCCAATCCACATTCAAAAACCACATAGGAGATCTTCATGAAATCAACACATACATTGTGTGTGGTAACCAAAAGCATCGGCTGGACGCTAGCCTTCACGCTTTTGGGTGCCGATCCGAATACGCGAACCCAACCAGTCGAATCGCAATCCGCCTCGGTGAAGTTTATGGCCTCGACAAATCTGTCTGCCATCAGCATTCACGGACAATCGAACGCCCTCAAGATCCATGGCGAGCTAGGCCATGAAGCAGGAAAGCTAGTTGTCGAATCGATCGAAGCCCGTCTGGACCCAAAGAGTCTTTCTACAGGCATGGCCATTCGCGATCACCACATGCGGGAAAAAATCTTCGCCAACGGCTCCGAGCTACCGGCTCTCAGTTTCAAAAGCCCCCGTACACTCTGCCAGGAACCCGCTAAAGGCCAGGAGGCAAGCTGCCAGGTCTCAGGCACATTCAGCATGCGTGGGATCGAGAAGCCTTTCTCACTTTCGGTGCGATTGAAGTCAGAGGGAAGCCGGTATCGCGTCAGCGGCGAGGGAGCACTTAAGATCAGCGACTATGGCATCGAGCCGCCATGCCAACTGGGTGTTTGCGTAACCGATCTGGTGAAGCTGCGCATCGAAATGCAAGCCGAAGAACGAGTTACTAGTTCCAAATCAGAGCCGGCACTGAGTGTGCGCTGATGAAGTACTCACGATTTTGGTTGCTGGCCCTGCTATCGGCAGGGCCTCTGATTGCCTTACCCAACATGATTCGCCTTGGCTATCCCAACTGCATGTCTTGTCATGTATCGCCTCAGGGAGGCGGCCTATTGAACCCTTACGGCCGGGGGATTGATGAAGCTCAGAGCCGCCGCGCGGGAGAATACAGCCCCAACTCCTTGCCTCTCCTGGAACGGCTGAGTTTCAAAGGCCTCTTTGACCAGGACTTTCGTGCGGTCATGTCTTCTCAATTGTCGGCAAC
>JAPKYY010000968.1 GCA_026394095.1 Acidobacteriota bacterium
GGTCTGCTTCTTTGGCAAGATGGGCAGGATCGACCTGATCGCGGCGGATGTACTTGGGGTCGGCAGCAGCAATCTGCATGGCCAGATCCTTACCGAGAGCAACGAGTTCTTCGCTTGAGCCGGCCGGGCTGGTGAGCACGACGGCGACAGCGAGCTGGCTGCCAGGGTGGATGTAGCTTGCGATCGCGCCGGAGGCGACCGAGACGCGCTCGAAGCGGGCGAGAACGATGTTCTCACCGAGCTTGGCGATCTTGCTCTTGACGAGGTCGTTGACGGTCTGGCTTGGGTCCTTCGAGAAGGCTTCAGCCATGATGGCGTCGACGGTGGTTGCCGAAGAAGCTGCCACGTGAGCGGCGAGGTCTGCAGCGAAGGCCTGGAAGTCATCGGTGCGGGCGACGAAGTCGGATTCGCAGTTGACTTCGATGACAACGGCCGAGAGGCCGCTGGCAGCGATGTCGATTACGATCAGACCCTGTTTGGCAGAGCGAGTTGACTTCTTGGCGGCAGCGGCAGCGCCGCGCTTGCGGAGCACTACTTCAGCGTCGTCCAGATTTGCGTTGGCTTCAACCAGTGCATTGCGGCATTCCATCATGCCCGCACCAGTGCGCTCACGCAGAGTTTTTACCAGTTGTGCAGTTACTTCTGCCATATAGTTACACTTATCCCTTTCGTGGTTCGGTTACAGAACTGTTAGTCGTTTTGGGCTTACTCAGCCTTGGCGACCGGGGCTTCTGCGGCAGGGGCTTCTTCGACTTCAGGAGCCTTCTTGGGCAGAGACATCGAGGGCAGATCCAGATCGTTGATCAGCGTTTCGCTCATCAGTTCTTCTGAATACTTGGGGTCGACGTACTGTGCGTAGCTGCTCATGTCGATCGAAGTTGAAGACTCTTCTTCGGTGGTGTCCTGAACGACGGCGGTGAAGTCGTGTTCGGTGGCGAGGGCGCGACCTTCGATAACGGCATCAGCAATCTTCGAGGTGAAGAGTTTGATGGCGCGGAGGGCGTCGTCGTTGCCGGGGATCACGTAATCGACTTCGTCAGGATCGCAATTGGTGTCGACGACACCAACTACCGGGATACCGAGGCGCCGACAACAAAGATCAGGTCCGGGAGACCGGGCATGTCTTTGATACCGGCGAGGTTCTGCGACAAGTGCTTACGCTCGCGCTCGAGGCGGGAAATTTCCTTCTTCGAGCGGCTACCCCAGGTGCCTTCCGTCGACATGGTTTCGAGTTCGCGCAAGCGCTTGATCGAACCCTTGACGGTGAGGAAGTTGGTGAGGAGGCCACCGAGCCAGCGGTTATTGATGTAGTACATCCCGCAGCGGGTTGCTTCTTCAGCAATGGCTTCCTGAGCCTGACGCTTGGTACCGACGAACATGACGTTCTTACCCTGGGCAGCCATTTCGCCTACAAAGCGCATGGCGTCCTTGAAGAGCTTGAGAGTCTTCTGTAGGTCGATGATGTAAATTCCGTTGCGTTCGCCAAAGATATACTCTTTCATCTTTGGATTCCAGCGTTTGGTCTGGTGCCCGAAGTGAACGCCTGCTTCGAGCAGTTCTTTCATGGAAATCGAGGGCATGACAAGTCCTTTGCTCTGTAATTAAACAGCAATGATGCAATCTTTAAATGGTTCAGAAAACCAGAGCGAATTAACGCTTGGAGAACTGGAAGCGCTTGCGAGCACCTTTTTGGCCGTACTTTTTACGCTCATGTTCGCGAGGATCGCGAGTGAGCATACCAAGCTCTTTCAGCTTGGGACGGAGTTCGAGGTCGAATTCGAGCAACGCGCGCGCCACACCTAGCCGGCAGGCCTCAGCTTGACCCGTAAAGCCACCGCCGTCGGCAAGGATGAGAGCATCAAACTTGTCGGCCGTCTCGGTGGCAAGCAAGGGTTGCCGCACCGTGGCACGGGCGGTTTCCGTATGGAAGTATTGCTCGAGGGCGCGGTGGTTGACGGTAATGTCGCCCTTACCAGGACGCAAGAATACGCGAGCGGTCGAGCGCTTGCGGCGTCCGGTTCCAATAAATTGAGTTAAAGCAGCCACTGAATACCTTTCTTAGTCCTTATGACGCGACCAGAGCCAGGGCTTCAGGCTTCTGAGCCTGGTGCGGATGGCGATCTGTCGCATACACTTTCAGTTTCTTGCCCATATGCTTGCCGAGGGTGTTTTTGGGCAGCATGCCCTTAACAGCCAGCTCGATCATGCGAGTGGGTTTGGTGTCTTGCATCTTCTTTGCGCCGGTAGACTTCAAGCCACCTGGATAACCAGTGTGGTAGTAGTAAACCTTCTGCTCGGTTTTGTTACCGGTGAGGCGCACTTTTGCAGCATTAATGACGATCACGTGATCGCCTTGATCCAGATAAGGCGTGTAGGTCGGTTTGTGTTTACCCATCAGGATGCGGGCGGCTTTGGTAGCCAGGCGGCCAAGGGTGGCGCCTTCTGCATCGATGATGTGCCAATTACGACTGACGTCTTTTCCGGAGGGTACGTAAGTTTTCATACGTTTCGGGTCTCCCTCATAAAAAAAGTCAACTTCACTAGTCTAGCGCGTTATTTTAGCCTGTGTCAAAGACGTGACACTCGCAAGTTGTGTGTACGCTCTAAATCGTTGATTTCATTCAGGCTTGAGAGGGCATGACGGACTGGACAAAACGCCGGATCTCATCCTGGGAAACGGGGTTTTGCTCCTCGATTGGCTTTGTTTTGTTTTCCATGATGGCGCGGGCTTCCGGAAGGATGGCCATGAGGCGGACGGCGAGGAGGCCGGCGCTGGTTTTAGAGAGGTCGGATTTGCGGATTTCAAACATGGGGAAAGTAGCCGGGATATCCATCTTTTTGTCGAAGAGATAAAGCTCGGTATGGATGTCCATGGCAAGGATGCGGTCTGTCTGGATTTTCTTGAATTCGGAGAGGGCGCGGTCTGCGCGGCGCTCCTGGGCAGCACCGAGTTTGAGGATGCGGTCCATTTGAGCGAGGAGTTTATCGTTACTGGGTTCGTTTAGCCAGCGTTCCTGGGCGTCGATTTCCATCTGCCGGGCGCGGTCGGACTGGAAGAGGGCGAAGACGTAGCGCTCGAAGGCCTGGAGTTCGAGTTCGCCTTCGGGGAGGAATTGTTTGAGGAGTTTGGCCTTGAGGGAATCGTATTGGCTTCGTTCGTGCGGATTGTTTTCGAAGATGGTTGTGTGGTTAGCGGTGAGGCCGTGACGGGTGCTGTTGGCGGCGGAGGCGGCGCGGCCTTCCGGGGTTTTGGGCCCTGTGGACTTCTTTGCATTTTGCCTGTTGGCATTGATTTGAGCTTGAGTAGACATACTGATCCTCTATCCTGTTTTGAAAATGAAAAGAGGGGCGCAAGAGCGCCCCTCCGATTGAGAAGCTATCAGGCGAGGAGGCGGAAACGAACTATGGTTTTTGGATCTTGTTGATTCCGGGGGAAATAGAGGCGAATTTTTCTGTGAACGCTTTCCGTGAGTACCTACGAGTGCTTAGCTCAGAAGCCAGGTTGGAGGTGCCGGCCTTGCAGGTTTCCGGAATCCCCACGCTTACGCATGGGTTGGACCGGGATGGGAAATCCACAGGGATGCGGAAGTGGTCGGGGTCGAGGGATTGAAGTAGTATGGGATCGAATGACCGAGCTTGTTTTTGAGGTAACGCAGGAAGCGGACGGTGGATATTGTGCCGAGTGCTTGACCGAGAGTATCTTCACGCAAGGAGACACTTGGGATGAGCTACGGGCAAATGTCCGGGAGGTTGTTGGTGCCTACTAATTTGATGGTGTTGGGCCGGAGAGAGTCCGGATGCGACTGTTTCGTGATGAGGTGGTTCCGGTTGGGTGAATCTTCAGATTCTGGAAGCTAGGGAAAATATGAACCATAAG
>JAPKYY010000228.1 GCA_026394095.1 Acidobacteriota bacterium
TTAAGCCGCTCATCGTTCAAGAACAAACCTCAAACAACGGCCACTAATGCGCTCCGATGCGTTCGTCGATGCTGCCCGCTGCAAGGATTTCACCCTTGAATGGCTAGACACCAACGGTATCGGTGGCTACGCCATGGGCACTGTCGCCGGGCTCAGAACCCGTCGGTACCATAGCCTTCTCAATTCAGGCAAACCAACCAACGTCTGGCTCAGCAGCCTCGAAGACCGCCTTCACCTCGATGGCCAGACTTACGAGCTGGCCACCCACCAGTACCCCGGCGCTGTCGCTCCCAGGGGCTGCGAACTCCTCAGCGAGTTCCGCCTTGCCCCCTACCCAAGCTGGCTCTATCGCATCGGCGAAGCTACCCTCATCAAGGAGGTCATGCTGATCGATAGCGAGCCGAGCGTGATGGTCCGCTACTGCTGCTCTGAGAACGCAACACTCGACCTTCGTCCCTTCCTCGCCGGTCGCCCGCAGCACTCACTCCTGCAAGCCAGCACTGAAAACGAATGGGCCATCGAAGGCAATCTGAAGCTCAGCCGCCCCGGCGCTACCATCTACATCCGCAGTGACGCCACCAGCTTCGAACAGCACCCCGACTGGTACCGGCGTTTCCAATATGCCGTCGATCGCAACCGGGGTCTCGACTTCGAAGAAGACCTCTGGACGCCCGGCCTCCTCCACTTCAATCTCCGCGCCGACACCTGGGTCTACCTTGTCTGCAGCCTCGACCAAGACCCCGGCCCCCTCGACCCTCTCAAGCTCCTCAAGGCCATCGAAGCAAAAGAACACCGCTTCCCTACCCCGCATAACCTTGAAGACCGGCTCTCAAACGGAGCCGAGCACTTCATCTTCAACAACAGAGTCATCGCCGGCTACCCCTGGTTTACCGACTGGGGCCGCGACACTTTCATTTCCCTGCCCGGCCTTTTCCTGGCCCGAAACAAGCTCGATGCAGCTGGCCGCACCATCGAGAACTTCCTCGCCCAACGTCGCGACGGCCTGATCCCCAACCGGATCACCGACGATGGCTCCACGCCCGAATACAACTCCGTCGACGCCACTCTCTGGCTCTATATCGCCGTCTGGCAGTGGCTTGAGTGCGGCGGCAACCGGCAACTCTTCCAGGACCGCTTCTTTCTGCCCATGAGCGAGATGCTCCAAACCATGGCCCGCGGCACACACTTCGGGATCTGCTGCGACCCGGCAGACGGCCTTCTGAGTGCCGGTACACCAGAGACCCAGATCACCTGGATGGACGCCCGCTGCAACGGCATCGCCATCACCCCACGCTCAGGCAAACCAGTGGAGATCAACGCACTCTGGTATAACGCCCTGAGGCTGATGACGACCTGGGCCCGCGAGCGTGGCGACTTCGCCACCGAATCCAAATTCGGCAGTATGGCGAATCAGGCCATCTCCGGCTTCACCAATTCCTTCTGGAACCAGGAAAAATCCTGCCTTTACGACGTCATCGGGGACAGCCAGATCCGCCCAAATCAACTCTTCGCCCTCTCGCTGCCCTACCCTCTGGTGATCCGTAGCAAAGGCGAGCTCATCCTCGAAACAGTCGAACGCACTCTACTGACGCCAATGGGCCTGCGCACCCTCGCCCCCGGCGAAGCAAGCTACCGGCCGCGCTTTGAAGGCGGCCCATTCGAGCGCGACAGCGCCTACCATCAAGGCACAGTCTGGCCCTGGCTCTTCGGGCCCTATGCCCGAGCCTGCCTGAAGATCCGGCCCAATATGGAAGTCGAAAAAGCGAGGCTAAAGCAGCTCCTCACCAACTTCGTCTCCAGCGAACTGGATCGAGGTTGCCTGGGCCAATTGGCTGAAGTTTACGATGGCGATCCCCCGCAGCGAGAAGGTGGCACGCCCGCCCAGGCATGGAGCGTTGCAGAAATACTCTGGCTGCTCAAGCAAGAACTGGCATCCTAGTTAAAGTGTCCCGCGCCCTAATCCTCGTATACGCAACCATCTTCCTTGATGTCCTCGGGCTTGGTGTCCTCATCCCGGTACTGCCCTACTATGCCCAGCAATACCGCACCGACGCTCTGACCGTCGGCTTTCTCAGCGCCGCCTTCTCAATCGCACAGTTCATAGCCAGCCCCTTCCTTGGCGCGCTGAGTGATCGAATCGGACGCCGGCCTGTCATCCTTTGCAACATCCTCGGTTCCTCCTTCGCCTACTTCCTCTTCGGCTGGGCCAACACATTGTGGCTCCTCATGCTCGCCCGGGTTCTCGAAGGCATTACCGGTGGCAGTATCTCAACGGCTCAGGCCTACATTGCCGATGTCACCCCACCCGAAGATCGCATGAAGCGCTTCGGCCTGATAGGCGCAGTCTTTGGTTTGGGCTTCGTCATCGGCCCCGCCTTTGGCGGTTTCTTGAGCACCTATAGCCTCGCAGCCCCAGCTTACGCCGCCGGGACGCTCTGCCTTATCGCCGCTATCTTCGGCTACTTCATGCTCCCCGAGAGCCTGCCACTTGAGAAGCGGAGTACTGCCAAGCTGCAACTCTCTGACGCCAACCCTTTCCTCAAGATCTCGCAAGCTCTCTCCCGCGATTCGATCCGTCCCATCCTGATCGCGATCTTCGTAGTCAACGTTGCCTTCAGTGCCCTGCAATCAAACTTCGCCGTCTTTACGCTGAAGCGCTTCCAGATGGGCCCGCAAGACAACGCCTGGATCTTTGTCTACATCGGCTGCCTCAGCATCTTCATGCAAGGCGTAGTTGTCCGAAAGATGCCGAAGACACTGAACCCTGTTACCACCTGCATCACTGGCCTGACTGCCATGTCGATCGGCTTCCTCGGCATCAGCCTCTCGCAAGCCTCATGGCATCTCTATCCAGCTATCGCCATCATGGCCTTTGGCAACGGCATAGCCGCCCCTATGCTTACAGGCCTGATCTCCCGCCGCGTGGGCGAACGCGAACAAGGCACGGTACTTGGCTCCTCGCAAGCCATCCTCAGTTCGACACGTATTGTCGGCCCACTCTTCGCCGGCTTTGTCTTCGACGCACTCGGCAGCGGAGCTCCATACTGGATCGGCGCAATCCTCGCAATCGCCGGCGCGGCTATCGTTGCCCGCACTCCACAGCAAGGATAATGGCTCTATGTTCCGCCGTCAGTTTCTCGCCAGCCTCGCGACTCCACTCCTGGGCGCTCCTCGATTCACCACCGACCCCTTCACCCAGGGAATCGCTTCAGGCGATCCTCTCCCTGACGGCATCGTTCTCTGGACTCGCCTAACATCCCCGCAACTTGCGGAGAGTCTTGAGGTCGAATGGATCGTTGCTGAAGACGAGGGACTTAAGAAGATCGTAAAGCGCGGCAAGGAAGTCGCGACACCCCAATTCGCCCACACGGTTCATGCAGATGTCAGGGGGCTCAAGCCCGCCCGCTGGTATTGGTATCAATTCCGCTGCGGCGGAGCAGAGTCTCGTGTCGGCCGCACTCGCACAGCCCCGGCTCCCAACAGCCAGGATCCCCTCCGCTTCGCCTTTGCCAGTTGTCAGAATTACGAGCAGGGCTACTTCACTGCCTACGAGCACATGGCCAAGGAAGACTTGCATCTGGTTGTCCATCTGGGCGATTACATCTATGAAGGCGGCCCCTCAGCCAACCGTCCACGCAAGCATGACTCGCCCGAGATTCAGACACTCACTGACTATCGCAACCGCTATGCCCTCTATCGCAGCGACAAAGACCTTCGCCGCATCCACGAGGTCTTTCCCTTCATCGTCACCTGGGACGACCATGAAGTGGACAACAACTATGCGAACGACAAGGAAGAGCGAGGTGCCCCTCGAGACCAGTTTCTCGAACGACGAGCCAACGCCTATCAGGCCTATTACGAGCACATGCCTTTGCGGAAGCCCTCGTTGCCGCGAGGCACAAGCCTCGACCTCTATCGCAGTCTCGACTACGGCAAGATGGCACGCTTCCATGTCCTGGACACAAGGCAATACCGCAGCGATCAGCCCTGCGGAGACGGCCGCAAGCCTCAATGCGAAGCAGCGCTCAGTGTAGAACAGACAATGCTTGGCGAAGCTCAGGAAAAGTGGCTTATGGCAGGCATGAAGGCAGCGCCCCAAACCTGGAATATCCTGGCCAACCAGGTGATGTTCGCCAAAGTCGATGTCAAGCCAGGCGAGGGCGCCGAGTACTCGATGGACCAGTGGAGCGGCTATGAAGTTCCGCGCCAACGGCTCATCCAGTTCTTTGACCAAGCCAAGCCGAAGAACCCGGTGATCATCACGGGCGACATTCACTCCAACTGGGTGAGCGACATCACGACCAACGCAAATTCTCATGTAGGAGTTGAGTTCGTCGGCACCTCGATCACTTCAGGCGGCGACGGTACTGACCTTCCAATCGCTGAGACAAACTTCAAGCGGGAGAATCCGAACCTGCATTACTTCCTCGCCAAGCGAGGCTACGTTTCATGCTCGGTTGATAATAAGCTGTTCAAGAGTGAGTACCGGATCGTCCCCACTGTCACAAGCCCTGGGTCACCGATCGAAACTCGCGCCAAATTTGTAGTTGAAGCCGGAACAAACCGGGTGGAGAAGGCCTAATGAATCGTCGCGAATTCCTTGCAACCAGCGCAGCACCACTGCTTCAGACCAGGCAACCGAACATCCTATGGGTAACCTGCGAGGACATGAGCCCCAACCTGGGCTGCTACGGCGACAAGTACGCCAAGTCTCCGACGATTGACGCCCTTGCCGAGCGAAGCCTGCGTTATCGCCACGCCTGGTCTTGCGCTCCCGTTTGCGCTCCTGCACGAACCACCATCATCAGCGGCATGTACCCGCCATCTACTGGCGCTGAACACATGCGCAGCGAAACCAAGCTCGCTCCAGGGCAGAAGATGTTCCCGCAAATTCTGCGTGAGGCAGGCTACTACACCTCGAATAACTCGAAGGAAGACTACAATCTCGTCCATACAGGCAAGGTTTGGGACGACAGCTCGAACAAAGCTCACTGGCGCAATCGCGACCCCAAGCAACCCTTCTTCAGCGTCTTCAACTTCATCATCACGCACGAGAGCCAGATCCGGACGCCGGGACACAAACTCAAGCACGACCCGCGCGAAGTGCATGTGCCAGCCTACATGCCCGACAACGAGATCGTCCGCCGAGACTGGGCTCAATATTACGACAACATCTCAACGATGGACGACATGGTGAAGAAGACACTGGGCGAGCTTGAGGCTGACGGCCTCAAGGATTCAACCATCGTCTTCTTCTACTCAGATCATGGCGCTGGTATGCCGCGATCAAAGCGTTGGCCTTACAACTCAGGGCTGCAAGTCCCGATGATGGTACACATTCCTGAGCAGTTCAAACATCTGGCACCGAAAGATTACACTCCAGGCGGATGGACAGATCGCCTGGTAAGCTTCGTCGATCTCGCCCCAACCGCGCTTGGCCTTGC
>JAPKYY010000497.1 GCA_026394095.1 Acidobacteriota bacterium
AACTGCACGTTGCGCGGGCCAACATTAGTCGTACCCGTCACAACACCAAAGTTAGGACTCGAAATATCCGTATTCGCCCTGCCAAACTGCGGCGTATTCGTTACGTTAAACATCTCGGCTCGGAATTGAACCTTAAACCGTTCGAGGAACCGGAAGTTCTTGAGAATCGCCACGTCGGCATGATTGGTCGGACCGAAACGAATGTTCGGAGTCCAACGAGCCAGACTGCTCAACTCATAAGTCCCGGGGCGCGTAAACGCTTGCGTATTGAACCAACGATTGGGATTCGGGCTATCGACGGATGCAGTATTAAGATCGGCTACATTCGGTCGCTGAACCTGAAAACCATAGTTGGCCAGTGTATTCGGTGCGGTGAAGCCAAGCGGCAAACCAGACCCGAATCGGACAATCGAGGAAACCTGCCAACCACCAACGATCGCATTTGCAATCGGGTTCATGTTCGACAGATACTTGCGGCCCTTACCGATAGGCATTTCATACACGAGTGCGTTTACGAAGCTCTGAGGCAAATCGTGCGCGGAAACGGAACGGTCAGCGCGTTGGTTGTAGTAATCGCGCATCGTGTCGCCCACTTCCCAGCCCTGCCATTCGCTCGCATTGTCGATTGCCTTGGACCACTGATAGGTCGTCAGCAAATTAAGACCGCCGGAGATCTGCCAGTTATAACGCACTACCAGTGCATTGAAGCTCGAACTGGCACCGGGAGTATCGACACTGAGGTTCACCGCTGTAAATTGCGGGAATGGACGCAGCAACCGATTTTGCGGAATCGTACGTCCAGCGAGAACGCCAGACGAAATCACTCCAAAGAAGGGATTGTTGACCGGGGCGTCAAGTGCCGCTCCCAGCGACAAATTCTTCGTCTCCAGCTGGTTCGCCTGTTGGCCGGTTCCATAAAGCAGCTTCCTGCCTTGAGAGCCGGTATAGCCAAACTCAACCACCATACCCTTTTTAATCTCATATTGAATGTCCAGAGAGAAGTTCTGAACATACCCAAGTGGATGCAGCCGTGGGAAGAAATTTACTGCGTCCCCCACCTGCGTGTTCAGCCCTTGCGTTGCGCCAATCGGTTGATTCAAACCCTGCGGAAACGGGCTCCGCGCCAGAGCGGTAGGATTCGGATTGACGCCATCGCCACCAACAGTCGATACCCAGGTCGTCGTGGTCGAGAAACCTTGATTGGTACCACCCCCGCTCTGCGGATAGAAAATGCCATATCCGCCGCGAACCACCAGTTTGTCGGTCACTTTGTAAGCCATCCCAATACGCGGAGCAAAGTTCAGCCATGCCGTATCCCAAGCCGTCCGGTTATCTTTGTTCGCAAACACAAGGCCACCCTTGAGCGGCAATCCAGTCGCCTGGGCCAGTGGGCTCGCGATGTTCGGATTGAAGTTGTTAAATCGGTCGTAGCGTTCGGTCCGGCCAAGTTGGGCTTCCCAGCGCATACCAATATTCAGCGTGAGCCGCCGGTTGATACGCCAGGCGTCCTGAATGTAGAGTCCGTAATAGGGCGAGCTGACAGCCGTGGCTGCATTGATTGCAGCCGTGCCACTCGCCCCGGTACCCAGCAGCAGGCTGGCGATACCGTCACCGCTGGTCGTAGCTGCCTGCGCCGCGATTGGCCCTGAGGTCAAGCCGCGAGTAAAGTTGAATGTCGGAGTGCTGAACCCTGTGTTGTTCAACCGAGCAAATTCGCCCATCCAGCCGAACTTGAGCGAATGCTTTCCCAATTCCTTAGTGGCATTCGTTTGGATGTTGTGAGTTTCGCGAGCCACGTTCGAGAAGTTAGGATTCGAAAAGCTGGAGTAGCCCTGCATGGTGAACTGCGGGAAGGTCGCTGTCTGAAACTGGCCAACCAGCGATGCTGGCAATCCCAGCGCCGTCCCATTTAAACCCTTCGAAGGTGAGTTCTGATTCTCACGCCACCGGCCCGAACCAACCAGCACATTCAGTACCCAGGTCGGGGAAGGCGTAAACGTAGCACCAATTACCGCGTGGAAGCGCGGATTGACGTCCGAGAAATTGGTATCGGCGCCGTTGCCGAAAAACTTCGGCGCAACATTCTCCTGCCAGGCCTTCGTCATGCGGCCAAACATCGTGAACTTCTCGCTCTTGGCCCAGTCGATTCGCAAGTCCATGCGGTCGTTCACTGTACGTGTCTTGTCCGCTTTGGCAAAATTCAGCGTATTGGTTAATGTGTCTCCGGGGGTGTTCCCCGCTGGAAACAGACTCACCACTTTTGCACCTACCGGATCGATCAGCGACGCAGGAATGATATTCCCGGGAAATGCGTCACGAACAACGCCAGCGCCAGCGGGATTCGGCCTGTTGGTGAATGGATTAAAAATCGGGGAAACGCTTCCGTTACCGTTCTTGGTTTCAGAGAAATTGCCGGCTCGCTGCAATGCGGTAGGTAGTGTCGTAATCACTGTCCCAGGGCTGGCCTGCCGCGTACCTTCATAGGTTCCGAAGTAGAACAAACGTTTCGACTTCGAAATCGCGCCGCCAACCGAGGCCCCGAATGCATTGCGCTGAAACACCGGACGAGCCAGTCCAGAGCGATTGTTCGCCCAGGCGTTGGCATCCAGCTTGTCGTTGCGAAGGTATTCAAATACAGAACCATGAATCTGGTTCCCGCCACCTTTGGTGATCATGTTCACCGCGCTTCCATCGCTCTTGCCAAACTGCGCGTCAAACTGATTCCGCTGAATATTCATTTCCTGAACGGAGTCCACCGAAGGCGAAGCGATTAACCCACCCCAATCCACAGCAGATGCCGGAACGCCGTCAATCAACGTCAAACCAGCCTGCCCGCGTCCCCCATTCATCGAAAAGCGGTTATGGTTCTGATCCTGCGTCGCCTGTGAAATCCCGGTTCTCACCGCAATCACACCGGCGTTGATATGCACAAGCGCAAAAGGATTGCGGGCATTGGTAGGCAGATCGAGAACCGCTTGTGAATCCAGCGTCACGGCCCGATTGGCCGACTGAGTATCGAGAAGCGTCACAGCCGTTGAAACCTCGATCGCTTGAGACACATCACCCACTTGAAGGACGATATTCAATTCAAGAGTCTGATTCACGCGAAGGCCGGCATTCGTGCTCACGGCTTTCTTGAATCCAGGATGCTCGGCGGAGATTTCGTAGTTAGCCGGAGGGAGCTGTGAAAACACATAGCCGCCTTCCGCCCCTGTCGTCGCCTGGCGGGTATCACCCGTGGCTTCGTTCTTGGCCGTCAGTTTGGCTCCGGCTACAGTCGCGCCATTAGCGTCGGTTACTGTGCCAGCGATGGTGCCGGTAAAGGTTTGACTCAGCGCAAACGCAACTGAAATCAGAAATAAAAATACAATATGGGTTAGCTTGCGCATCTCTCAAGACTCCTTAAGTGGTGCGACAAGTCTATAACAGTTGTGAAGCCGTTGTTAGCATGGACTATGAAATGAAACTTTTTGTTTACTTGCTGGTCGCAATCTCCTGCCAGGCAGCCGAAACGCACAGGCTAGATCTTAAAGCTGCTCTGAAGCGCGCGATGGAGCAGTCTCCAGAGGTTCTTCTAAGTCGTTTCGACGAATCAAACGCGCAGCAGGCAGTCCAAATAGCGCGCGACCCATTCACCCCCAAACTGGCCGTCGGCAGTGGCCTCGCCTACACCTACGGTTTCCCGATGAGCATCGAGGGCAGTGCTCCTTCACTCTTTCAGGTCAAAGCCTCCCAGAGCATTATCAACCGCCCCCAAAGCTACCTTCTCGCCAAAGCCAAGGTCGACGCCAGTGGTGCGCAGCAAATGACTCATCTCCGTCGCGATGAGGTCCTCGAACGAACCGCCAAGCTCTTCCTCGACGCCGACCGTGCGGCACGCAACCTCAAAATTGTCCTCGGACAGATCCAGAATCTCGAAGAGGTTCTAAAAGTCGTACAAGCCCGTCTCGACGAAGGCCGCATCCTCCCAATTGAGTTGCAACGCGCCGATATAAACCTGAAAAAAGCCCGCCAGCGTCAGCGCATTCTGGCTGTTGAGCTGAAGCAAACCGAACACAATCTGGCTTTCGTCCTTGGCTTCGAATCGGAAGATCGAGTTGAAACCATTTCCGAATCCGCCATGGACATCCCGACCGCAACAAGCCCCGATGCCGTAATTCGCGAAGCCCTCGACAATAGCAGAGAGCTCAAGAAGCTCCAAATCGATCTCCAATCGAAAACCCTCGAGGCACAATCCAATCGTTCTGCATGGATGCCACAGGTGGACCTTATAGCCCAATACGCCCTCTTCAGCCGCTTCAATAACCTCGACCAGTACTTCAATCGCTTCCAGACCAACAATGCCCAACTGGGCGTGAGCTTCAAGTTCCCGATCGCACCAGGTCCGGCGACTGCGGCGCTGGCAATGCAGGCTCAAAACGAGGTCAGCCGCCTACGCCTCCGGGTCTCAAATACCCGCAACCGCATCGAAATGGACACGCGAAAACTATACGAAGACCTCCAGCTTCACAAAGAAAACCGCGAACTCGCCAAACTGGACCTCGACCTCGCCCGCGATCAGATCGCCATCCATCTCGCTCAAATGGAAGAAGGCAAAGCCACCCGCCGTCAGGTCGAAGAATCGCGTTTTATGGAAGCAGAAAAATGGCTCGCCTACTGGGACGCACAGTACATGTTTGACCGCGCCAGGATCTCCCTCCTCGCCGCAACCGGAGGTCTTATGACCCTGGCCGCAAATTGATTAGAACGACTTCATCGCAACTTGGGATACTCTTGAGTGTTCTAAGGGTTAGCTCATGCTTCGCATTCTTATTTTCTTCGCCATAGCATTCGTTTCGTTTGGTGCCACTTTCGGCACGGTCACTCCGCTCACCGGCGGAGTGGTCGACATTGTCCTCGACAATGCCCGTCAGCGGCTCTATCTGGTTGGCGTGCCCGACAAGATTGAGGTCTACTCAATCCCCCAGCGCCGTTTCCTGACTCCCATCCGTACTGACTCTCTCCCACTCTCGGCGGCAATGAGCGGCGATGGCAAATCACTCTATGTTGCCTGCCACAACTCAGCGACAGTCAATGTGATTGACCTCGAGCAATTGGCAGTCGTAAACCGAATCAGTTTGCCATCGCGTCCGGAAGGCATCGCTGTCGGTGGTGATGGCCGGGTGCTGATCACAACCATCGGCACAGGCGTCAATAATTCCCAAAACACGCTGCTGCTCTACGACCCTGCGATTACCGACGCCCGCAGCCTCACAGCTCTTACTTTGGTCCCGCCAACCCCAGCCTCGCCGGGAAACACCAACACAGGGCAATTGATCCAGGCCAATCGCAGCTTTCTTGCGACATCGAATGATGGTCGATACGTTTTGGGCGTTAACATCCCAAACGGTACTAGCCGCGCAGTTTTCGTTTATGAAGTCGCATCTGCCACGATGCTCCGCTCAAGGACCGTCAACAACATTTCAAGCGTCCTTTCGGTTGCTCCGAACGGAACCAAGTTCATGGCCGGACTCAACCTCTTTGATACCGACACTCTTGCAGTGCTCGGCCAGCAGAACCTGGCCAACGCGCCATATCCAATCGCCGCCGCTACCAACTTCAACGTCCAGCAAAACCAGGGTGGTAGCGTCTTCTCGCCAGACGGCAGAACCTTATACTCTGCCTTCAACATCGCGCCAACACAGAATCCGCCCGCAAGGGCGAATGTCGGGCAGTTGCAGATCTCCGATGCAGACAACCTTCTCATCAAGATGGGAATCCAGATGCCCGAGAACCTCTCCGGAAAAATGGTGATCTCGCCGGACGGAGCCAATATCTTCGCCATCTCCGAGTCCGGCTTCGTGACCATACCCATCGGGCAGCTCAACCGAAGCCCCCTCGCCTCTCCAGAACGGACCGCTCTCATCCTGGCCAACGACCAGTGCGGCGTGACAGCCTCTCAGCGCCGGGCCTCGGTCTCCGTTCGTAATGAAGGTGCAGGCCGGCTCACCGCCACCGCTCAGATCCTCACCAATGTCACCGGCACCGCAGGTGTCGGCGGCGCAGGTGGCCCGGGCGGAGGCGCACCGGGCGGAGGAATCGTGATCATCCCCGGTGGAGGTGTTGGAGGTGCAATCGGCCTCCCCATCGGAATTCCCGTCGGTCAGGTCGGCCAACCGGCAGCCAACACTGGTGTCGTCAATGCTTCACCCACAGTCCAAAACACGAACACCGCAGATGGCCCCGTGATCAACTTCGGCTACAACAGCACCAACCAGAGTCTCGGCAGCACGGCCCCAACCAACTTCCTCGTTCAGTCAAACGAAGCCGTCAATATTCCTGCCCTCGTTCGAGTCTTCCAGAACAACCGTGATGCCGAAGCCAAGGGCGAGATCATTCCGGTCGAGCAAGGCATTTCAGTCTCCGAAGGCCTGGTCGACATGGTCTACGACGCCAGCAGGCGTCGCGTCTACATCGCCAATTCCGGCCTCAACCGCGTCGAAGTTTACGACGAACGAACCCGGACGATGCTCGCCCCGATCAGTGTCGGCCAGCTCCCTCGATCACTTGCTCTCTCCAACGACGGCAGCACTCTTTATGTCGCCAACTCAAGTTCGGAATACATCAGCGTCATCGACCCTGGAACCAACCGCGTCATCGGCCGCCTCACCTTCCCGCCGCTTCCTGTCCTTGCCAATGTGGCCTTGGTCTACCCATCGCAGATCGCTGCCACTCAGCGTGGCTTGCTCGTGATCATGAACAACGGCTCGCTCTGGACTTCCGTCGGAAACCAACTCATTCCCCGCTCGAACTGGAACATCCTCGGAGCCAACAACCTCGCTGCCCCGCGCACGATGGCGGCGACGCCCAATGGCGAGTACGTGATCATGCAGAATGGCAACGGAGTTGTCTACCTCTACGACGCAGTCGCCGACGACATCGTCCAGTCCCGTCAGGTCTTTACCGGAACTCAATTGCAGGGCTACTATGGCCCAATCACCGCGGGGCCTCGCGGCTCCTACTATGTCGTCAATGGCACAGTGCTTAACCAGTCGCTGACTCCGATCAGCGGCACGACTGCACCGGGCCAGACGGCAACGGCAACGATCCCGGCAGTTGCTGCCATCGGCAACAATCAGTTTGCCCGCTTCTCAATGCCGGTACGGGCAAACGCCACAGCCGTCGTCACAGCCCTGCCCGCAGTTGAGATCACCAATACCGACACAGGCCAGGCCCTGCGTCGCCTGACCGCACTCGAAGGCCCCGTAGCAACGGTGGTGGGAACTCAGCGAACCAACATTGATGGCCGCACTATGGTGGTCGACGCTGCCGGCACCAATGCCTATGTCATAACGACCAGTGGGCTCAGCATCGTAAGCCTGGATGCGACCGTAGTCACCGACCGGCCCACTCTTAGCAATGGAGGCACAGTATCTCTCGGCAGCTACACCACAGATCTCCCAGCCGGCGGCATCGTTTCGATCTTCGGTCGAAATCTGGGGAATACAGTTGTTGCTAGCACTACCCCATTGCCAACCATCCTTGATGGCGTTTGCGTGACCCTGAACAACACTCCACTGCCACTTTTCTCCACTTCAGCCGGTCAGATCAACGTGCAGATTCCCTTCGAGCGGACGCCTGGTCAGTTCCAGTTGATCGTTCGTGACACGAACAAAAAGATTGCCAGCGCTGCTCAGAATATCCGAGTTGTCCGGGCAGCACCGTCGGTACTGGTAGATCCGGTCTCAAAGCAGGCTGCCATCTACGACGACAAGGGCCGCCCGATCACGCCTGACAATCCAACCACCAGGGATCGCCGGCTGGTCATCTATGCCCTCGGCCTTGGCCCAACCAAAGGGACTCGAGTTGCAGCCGGGGCATTGTCACCAACAACCGTCCCAGCAGAAACGACCGATACAGTGAAAGTCTTCTTTGGCGACAAGCGCTACAGCCAGGCGGAGATGATCGTTGAGTGGAGCGGTCTCGTACCCGGGTTCGTCGGTCTCTACCAGATCAACATCTACGTCCCTGGGGACCGCCTTCGCGGGGACAATCTGGATGTGACGATCCGGGTTGGCACGGTCGAGAACCGGTTCATCGATTCGGTAAAACCGCTGGTGTCGGTCGAGTAGAGTCTCTCACTATGTATAATTCTGTTGTGCGATTTGTAATTTGCTCTTTAGTATTGGCAGGCGTTCTTTTCCTCTCCGGCTGCGCCAAAGACATCAACAACAAGGAAGCCGTCAAAGAGGCGGTGATGAAACGTCTGACCACAGTTTCCGGCTTGAACATGTCAGGCATGGAAGTGGAAATTTCCAGTGTGTCCTTTCAGGGCGACAAGGCCGATGCGCAGGTCGCATTCAAGGGC
>JAPKYY010000570.1 GCA_026394095.1 Acidobacteriota bacterium
AAGGCAAGCCAACCTATTCCAAGCGTGCCCAACATGGCAAGTTGTTTCCACCATCCATATTGCAGGGTCTTGATGCTGTTGAAGTACACTTGCACCCGGTCTTCAATAGACAACGGCAAGCTTCCACTCGCTGTGGACAGACTTCGTGAATATTGCCCCGATTGAAATACCTTCTGCATGCAAATCTGAAAACTGGTTACCTCTGCATGCACCACAACTGCTTTAGGCCAGAAACAGATTTCCGCCTCAGGAGCTTGCGCAGTCATGCGATGCAAAACCTCCGTGTCCCCTACAATCGGCATTGCCAGAAACGGCCCCAGCTGAAGCAGCATCGCCCGCTCAATCGCCATGTTTCCCGCATGTCCAAAGTACTTTGCCGTTAGCTTCTTCTTCAGCAGATACTCCAGCTTCTGATCATAATAGTCGCGGTAGCAGCGAAGCCAGATGGATGCATCGTCTGGATAGGCGATCCCGCCAAGAATCACCTTCGCGTTCGTAGTATCGATGGCGATGACAAGCTGCGATAACCAGTCGGGAGCAGCAAGACAATCCGCATCAAGAAACACGATATAACTGCCGCGAGCCTCCTCTACGCCTCTATTGCGAGCAAGATACGGATCTCGCCGTTCTTCGTGCACAACGACAACATTTTCTTCTGCTCGCAATATCTCTAGCGATCGGTCTGTAGAACCGTTGTCAACAAAAATCACCTCGTATTGCGCTCGGTCCAGTGTTTGCCTTCGCAAGCAGTCCAGGCACAGCGCAAGCCATCTCTCTTCGTTAAGGAAAGGAACGACGATGCTCAGCATCGGCATGTGCTGGGTTCCAATAAAGTCGCTCATCGATTCCCTGGACGATACTCTCGCTCGCTGTTTGCCTTCACCGCAGCGGGATAGAAGTAGACTTCACGCAGTGCGCCTTTTGCATAACGGTCTTGCTGATCATTGAAGTGCTTGCTATTGGGGTCTCCGCTCTCACCGCCGGCTGAAATCGCAACTGCTCTCAACTTCTTGCCAAACTCTACAACAGCAACAAAGCTGTTACCGCTGGTGCCATACCACTTCTTCGTACCAGCCTGTGGCCGTGCTCCAAAGCTCGCCAGGCTTCCCCAAATCGCAGAAGTGAAGCCAACAGGAATACTGGCCTTCGTATCGTCAAACGGATGCACGATATCCCCGGTCAGCCGCTGAAAGCGGTTGATCTCCCCCCACGGAATCTTCCAGGTTCCGCCGATTCTCTCCAGCTTCACCATCGCTGCTCCCAAAGCTTCAAGCATCAAAGCCGGCGGCGCTTTCGTGCCCAGATACTCTTCAACAAGCACACCCTCGCGACGAGCCGCCGGCATGGCCAGCCTCCGTGCCTCTTCGCCCCAGAACACAGCCACTGAAGTAGCAACCGAATCTACCGACCAGCGCAAATCCCACTTCTCAAGCACGGCCAGCTGTTCGCGCCAATTCGTATCCGAATTCTTGAGCGCACGAATCAGAGCCGGTAACGGCCTCTCAAACCAAGGCAGGTAGCTGTCGTACGCAGCTGCCAGCAAGCTTTCAACCGTGAAATCCGTCTTCCCTTCAAACACCTTTAGGGCATGCACGCCTCTGGCAGAGGCCGTCCCGCTCTCAACATAGACAGGATAAGCATCCTTCTTCAAACTATCCTTGCCAGCAGCCCACCAGGGAAAATCGTTCGCATTGTAAAGCCAGCCCGCCTTGGGATCCAAAAGATTCGGCGTCTCGTCAATTGTATGAAGGCCCTTGTATTCGGTCGCCGGATTCGCCCCATCCACCGGCTTGGTCCAGTCAAATGCCACATCGCGCTTCGGCATGTAATTCCCATGAAAGTAAGCGATATGCCCACTCGCATCAGCAAAGATCGTATTGTTTGAGGAGTTCGTCTTCAGCTCCATCGTTTCGCGAAAGCTCTTATAGTCTTTCGCTTTGGTACGAAGATAAGACTGCTGCAAAGCCTTAACCGGCTCCTGCATCAATCGCACCGCAACCCACTTCCCATTCAGGCTCCGAACGATCGGCCCGTGCTGTGAAAAGAAAACCGTAAACTTTTTCTCGGCCATACCAGTCTTGGTCAGATAAGGCACAGTCACAACTCTCGAACTCAGAAGCTTCTCGTCATTGCCGAACTTGTAATAGAACTGCTCACCCTTCTGCGTAACAGTCTCAAGGTACTCGTCAATCACATCGGCGCCGCTCGAAGTATGCATCCACCCGCACTTTTCGTTGAAGCCCTGATAGATAAAGAACTGCCCCCAGGTCGAAGCCCCATAAGCATTGAGGCCCTCACCACTCACCATCTGCAACTCAGACCGGAAGTAGAACGAAGTATGCGGATTGATCAACAGCAGCGAGGCCTTGTTCTTCGTATTCGCTGGCCCAATCGCAACACCATTTGACCCCGATGGTTCCTTCATCAAGTCATCAACTTCAACCCGGGCCAGCGTCGACGCGGGCTTCCCGTAAAATGCCTCAAGCTGGTTCAGATTCACCCGCTCGATATCTCCGCCAATACTGCCTTCGGTAAAGCTCAACGCCATCCATGGCTCAAAACGAGTAATCACGCGAGGCTTCACTGCAGGGTGCTTGGCAAGGTAGAAATTCAACCCGTCTGCAAAAGCATCCATCAGCTTCTTCATCCAGGCCGGGCTCGCCGCATACTGCTTCTTCAGCGTCTCCGGCTCGACAAACAACTTCATCCGCAGATCCTGATAGATCAGCAACTCGCCTTCTGCCTCGGCCAACCGGCCCATGGCATTGATGTAGTTGGTCTCAACCCGGTTAAAGTCATCTTCAGCCTGCGCGTAGAGAGCACCAAAAACCGTATCGGCGTCTGTCTTGCCATAGATATGCGCAATCCCCCAGCTATCGCGAACGATCTTCACCTTCTTCGCTTGCGCCTCCCAACGGCGAAGCTCCGCCGGATCAGCTGCAAAACAGAAACTGGCAATCAAGAGAAGAGCGATCAATGAACCACGCATAGATACAGGTCAATTTACCGCAGGCGCCTTGACGAACTCGAGCACCTGCCCGTCCTCCACCAGTTTCTTGCGCAACACATCATAAGGCAGATCCTGCACATCCACCTTCGAATCCATGGCCAGAACAGCTGCAGTCGCCGCCGACTGTCCCAGAATCATGAACACTGGCTCCATCCGGATCGACCCATACGCAATATGAGAGCTCGACAGACAAACCGGCACGAACAAATTCCTTGCCTGGCCCTTCTTCGGCACCAGCGATCCATAGGAGATCTGATACGGCCCGTTCGTACTCACACCGATATCACCCTCGTTCTGCACATAACCATCGGGCGTTATGTAGCGCTGGATGTTATGAGAATCGATCCCGTAAGAACCCATCCCCACCGGCTCAGGCGTAGGCCGCTTCTTGGTCAACTCATTCTCGGTCATCACATATTTGCCCACCATCCGGCGCGCCTCACGAATATACATCTGGTGAGGCCAATTGCCCGTCTTCACAAATTCATCCTTCGCCAGCCCCCACTTCGCAAACTCCGTACGCACATCCGCCGGCACCCTCGGATCATTGGCGATGAAGTAAAGCCAGCCCTGCTGGTAGTTCACATGCTCGTCAAAGATCTCCTTACGCCGTGCATAGTTTGCTTCCGGATAATCCCAGTTACGCCCGATATTGTCGGTCGAAAAGGGCCCGTGGTTATTGGTATCGGTCTTCAGATTCGGGATCGGGTCAAACTTCTGAAACGTTTCGCGCCAACCCGCATCAAAGATCCGCAGCAACAACTCATAATCCTTGGGCTCATACTTGGCCGGCTTGGAAAAAGGCACACGATTGGCCTCGTGCTGCGTCAGGCTCATGCGGAAGCAATAAGCCTGCACCTTCTTGTCGCCCGCTCCATAAACACCAGGAAACTCCGTACTGATCCTTGGCTACAGTGCACTCTTCGGGTCACCAGGAATCACTTAGGGCGAGATCGGCTTCGGAACCGCACCAAAGTGATGCCTAATCCACCTTCGCCGCAGCCATCAAATCACCCTCGTAGGTCGCGTCAATAAACATCTGCGCAACATATTTGTTGCCGTCCAGCGTCGCAATCGACACAATGCGGCCATCCTTCATCTCGACGCCCTTCTCACGATCCAGCCAGGCTTTGCGCACAATCGGGATCTTCGTTTCCTTCACCCATTGCTCATAAACGCCTTCGGCCACATGCGGCTCAAAGATCCACATCGTCCGGCTCGTCTTGTCTAAAGCTTCAGTCCCCTGCCCCTTGTTGCCATAGGCCTCACGCTTCTGCCAGCGCCATGCCTCCGGCTTGTCATAGTGTTGCCAGACGCGATGGTAAAACTCTCTCGACAGCCCGCCAATCACAGCCTTGTTGCCTGAGTCTGTCCAGCCCAATCCACCAGCGGTAAGCCCACCCAGGTGCTCTTCCGGGCAAACCATCATTACCGATTTGCCCATCTTCTTGGTCTGTACAGCTGCGGTAATGGCCCCCGAGGTACAACCATAAATCACGATATCGGCTTTGCGTGTGGCTGCCTCTGTGCCCATGCTGAACAGGATCAAAACTGCAAGTTGAGAGATCTTCATTTCTAATACTCAATACTCTATGCGAATTGTCGGATGTAGACTAAATGAATCGTGGGCAAGTACTTGCATCTCGCGGTTGCGCTCTGTCTGCTGAGTTCCTTCAGCCAGGCCCCGCTTGGTCATTTTCATACCGAAGACCCCGATCACGATCACGGCGAAAGCCATATCCATTGGCATCATGACGATATTGATGCCCCAGCCTGGGAAGCGGAAGAACACGATCAGGACGCTCACTGGATCGATTGGCTCGCTGGCGACGGCAACCCTGTAGCAAAAATGCTCATCGTGCTGCCAGCCCAGCTCCACTCCTTTCAGCTTCAGGTCACCGAAACGCTCAGGCCCGCCCCGGCACCTAAGAATCACGATCCTCCCTGGCGCGCTGGCCTCCCCTCACGTGCTCCTCCCGCCTAGCTCTTCTCCCCACTTGCTCTCGTCCTGAGAGCCAATCCCCTTTTGTCTAATCATTTTTGAGGTGGCCTCATGTTGCATGAGAACCGAGCCGCCATTGCTCTCCTGGTTTGCGCCGCAACGCTCCCAGCACAGCAATGGACGGAAGCAGCTGTCGTCGAGAAATTTCTCGATCAGAACCCAATATCGCGAGAGTCCCGCGCTAGGGTTGCGATCGCAGACGCAGAGGTGCGCACGCGTAGCGCCTACGCAAATCCAACCGTCTCCTTCAGTCACGAAGGCGCCGGCCGCACAGACTTCTATCAGGCCTCGCAGGCCCTACCTCTCACGGGTCGCCTACCGCTCATCCGCCAGGCAGGCCTCTCACAAGG
>JAPKYY010000910.1 GCA_026394095.1 Acidobacteriota bacterium
GCGACGCCTGCCCCCAGGATCAGGACCCTGGCAGGAGCGATGGTGCCAGCCGCTGTAGTCATCATCGGCAGGAGCCGCGGCAGTTGGCTTGCCCCCATCAGAACAGCCTTGTACCCAGCGATGCTGGCCATCGATGACAAGACATCCATCGACTGGGCTCTGGTAATGCGGGGAATCAATTCCAGCGCCAGGTACGAAACGCCAGTCTGAGCGAGATCCTGATTCTCTTGCGGCGCGGTGAGCGGTTCGCCCAAACCGAGCACCACTTGTCCCGACCGGTAGTGGGGAAGATCGTCTCGCCCGGCCTGCGGGTTCGCCCCGAGGGCTCTTACCTGCGCGAGGCTGGCCGCTGAAGCAAAAACCTCCCGTCGGCTGGCCAATCGTACTCCTCGCGCCTCGTAGTCTTTGTCTGGGTATCCGGCGGATGTCCCCGCTCCCGCCTCCAGTACCACTTCCAACCCGGCCTTGCCCAAAGCCTCTGCCGCTCTAGGGGTCAAGGCCACACGCCTTTCGCCAGGCAGTGTTTCCTTTACTACACCGAGTAATGTAGCCATGTGCTTTCCTCGGTTGCAATCCTACGCCTCGCGAACTTCAAATGCAACCGGTATCTTTTGGTTTGATTCCATACAGAATCGAGAGGCGACCGTATTTGGTCAATCGACCATATTTGGTCGGTCACGCGCATGTTGCCGGAGCTTGAAATACCTCATAAAGTGCATGCAGAGGAATGGCCCTCCACGTGTTTACCCAGCATGTGCTTCAACGGGATCGTCTCGCTTGAAGCCCCAGCTGAATGCCTCCAACAAACCTAAAAACTAAAAAACACAAAGCCCTGGTGGGCGAAATTTCTAAATGCCCAACCGGCATTCATGGGCTCGATGAGATCACGCTGGGTGGTTTGCCGAAAGGGCGGCCAACGCTGGTCTGTGGCGCGGCCGGCTGTGGCAAGACACTTCTTGGGATGGAGTTTCTTGTTCGCGGCGCATCGGAATTTGATGAGCCCGGCGTCTGTTTGTCGTTTGAGGAGACTGCCGAAGAACTAGCCAGCAACGTTGCCTCGCTCGGCTTCGATCTTCCACTCCTGATCGCACGTAAAAAATTGATCATTGACCATGTCTTTCTCGAACGGAGTCTGATCGAGGAAACGGGCGAGTACGATCTGGAGGCTCTTTTCGTAAGGATTGCCTACGCTGTCGACACCATTGGCGCAAAGCGCGTCTTGCTCGATAGCGTTGAGGCCCTTTTTGCCGGACTTGAAAATCAATCGGTGCTGCGAGCCGAATTGCGTAGACTCTTCCGCTTGTTGAAAGACAGGAATCTCACTGTCATCGTTACCGGGGAGAGAGGGCAAGCGACACTTACGCGACATGGGCTCGAAGAATATTTGTCGGATTGCGTTATCCTCCTGGATCATCAGGTGACAGAGACCGTGCTCACGCGCCGCCTGCGTGTGGTCAAGTATCGCGGCTCCACCCACGGAATGAACGAGTATCCATTTCTGATTGAAGAAGATGGGATCTCAGTGCTCCCGGTTACTTCAATGGATCTGAAGTATTCGTCGAGTAGTGAAAGGGTATCGACAGGTGTTCCTGCGCTCGACTCGATGTTTGGTGGCAGTGGCTACTTTCGCGGCAGCAGCATTCTGATATCGGGCACTTCAGGAACGGGAAAATCCAGTCTTACCGCACATTTCGCGGCGGCAGCATGTGCTCGTGGAGAGCGCTGCGTGATGTTCTCATTTGAAGAATCCGCCGATCAGATCATGCGAAACATGCGCTCGATCGGAATCGACCTGAAGCACTGGG
>JAPKYY010000408.1 GCA_026394095.1 Acidobacteriota bacterium
ATTTCGAGTTTGTCAGTGCCATATTCGAGGGCGTATTCCATCTGCCGGGTCTTGTAAGGAAGCTTGCCGGGCTTGCGAACGGGCACGAATCCTGCCCCGAGAGAATAGGCAACGGCTGGTGCAAAAAAGAAGCCGCGAGCCTCAATGCCGACCACCGTGTCGATATGTGAGCCTTTGTAGCGCTCCTTAAGGGCGTCGAGGGTACGCTTTAGGCCCGTAGGGTTCTTGAGCAAAGTCGTAATGTCGTAGAAGTTAATTCCGGGTTTGGGGAAGTCGGTGACTTCCCGGATCAGTTCTTTAAGGTCATTCATCGGATCTGAAAACCATCGTAGCGAACGATGTCGGCAAGCTGCTCATCAATTGTGCGAACTTCTGCCAGCATCGGGCCTCGCCGGACATATCCGGACAATGCGTCGAGTTCTGAAGTTTTTCCAACAGCATGGACTTCGACATCGCCATCAGCGAGATTTTTTGCGTAGCCCGTAAGCCCAAGCTTGCGAGCATGTTTCTGAATGTAGTTGCGGAAGCCCACCCCTTGAACCCGCCCCGACACCTGCCATTTACGCGCCGTCATCTCCTCATGATAAATCGAGGTTATCGCTCCGGGCGAGCATAAAGTGAGAACGAAAAACCGTCGAAGCTAGAGGTTGAAGAAGTGAATCCCGGCAAATCATGCCGGCCGAGTCAAGCTTGACTTGCTACATATCAGGAGTCAAACTTGCAGGGTGAGAGCCCATCAGCTGGGATCGCCGGAATAGGAAATGCAATGAAACAAAAGGTTTTACTACTATCGCTTGCGGCACTGATTCCGCTGTATTCACAAATGGGACAAACAGGTGCAGGCGGCGGCATGGGGGGCTTCGGCGGCCCGGCAGTGCTTGGAAGTGGTGCAGGTTCCGGGACTGGCAAGCGGGGCGGATCGGATTTGGGGATCAGCTTTTTTGCGGGCGCAACAGGTACATACGATAGTGGGTTGACTGGATTTGCGCTGGATTCCAACGGAAAAATCAACAACTCCATAGCTGCGGGAGTCGATGGATTTGCAGGTGTCTATGGAAGCAAGAGATTGCGGCGCGGCTCGGTTGGCATCAATTATTCCGGCCATTACCGGAATTATCCTGCTCAAGGCTCATTCAACGGAACAGACCAGACGCTAGGACTTTACACCAACCGGCAGTTGAGCAAGCGATCCACGCTTTCGTTCTTTGCATCTGCGATGACCACCAACCGGGCCTTTGGAAATTCGTTTGCCGGTGCATCGTATGATCCAACGCTTGGGTCCATATTCAGCCCGAATGGTGAAGTATTTGATAACCGGGTTTATTTTGGAAGTGGCAACCTCGATTACTCCTATCAGAAGTCTGCAAGATTGTCCTTTTCCGTTTCAGGAAACGGCTTCATCACACGAAGGACTGGGAGAGTATTGTTCGGTGTTAACGGCACATCTACGAATGCGATGGTTTCCTACCGTCTGAGCCGCAGGCAGACAATCAGTGCCGGACATCAGTTCTTCATGTTCAACTTCACCCGAAATTTCGGAGATAGTTACGGCAATGGCGCATTTGGGGGATACTCCGTGCAACTCGGGAAACGGGCACAAATGAGTCTCCAGGGGGGCTTTATCAGGCTGGAATCGCTTGGCCTGACCAGCACCGCAGTTGACCCAGTTATCGCTGCGCTTATCGGAGTCTCCACGGTCCAGGAGGTTTTTTATAGTAAATCGATTATGCCCACGGCCCAAGCGACGCTTTCCTACAGGGTAAACCGCTTGCATAGCCTGTCATTCAATGGTGGGATTGCGGCAACACCGGGCAATGGCATCATCAATACTTCAAGATCCACCTTTGGGGGAGCAAATTACTCCTATTCCGGGATCCTGAATTTGGGCTTGGGGGCGAATGTGTCCTTTAATCGATTGGCCAGTCTCATCGGTTCGAATCAAGTGTTCGAAACTGTGCAGTCTTCCGTAAATGCCAACCGAAGGTTAAGCAACCAACTCTTCTTTACAGTTACGGCAGGAAATCGCAAATTCCTTGGTTCTTCAACAAATGGATTTAAGAGGAACTCCTACCAGGTCTCGGCTGGCTTCACCTGGAGTCCTCGCGAAATTCCGGTTTCCATCCGCTAGAGCGTAGCGGTTTATTGCCTGGCGGTTGAAACGGCCTGCACGATCCACTGTAAGCGCTGGCTGAGGTCATCGCTTGAGTCGCTCCAGAGTTTACGGCGCTTCAACCTTAGCTTTGTAGACCAGTCTCCGTTGAGTCTTAACAGACTTTTGAGATTCGATTGATAGAAGTGAAGATTGTTGGTTGAATCTATTGCCTCTGGCAAGAAAAGCGATTCAATCCCCAGTTCTGCCCGGATGGATTCTCCAAACTCGCTTGGGAAGTCAGGGCCGTAGAAGAAAAGCTGTACTCTCGAAGGCTTAAGTTGCCAGCCTTCTGGCAATTCCTGCCAGAGATCCCAAAAACCTTCAACCTCGAAAGAAATGTCAGAGGAACGCCACTTCTCCATCGCGTCAAAGACTTCTTCAAGTTGATCTGGCAACTTAAAGACCTGCTCGAGCAGGGCTGGTTCTGAAGGGTCTACAGCGGAAACGCGCAAGTAGACCTCAGAAGATTGGGTCGAAAAGGGAAAGCTTCGAAGTGCCGACGAGAAATGGCGATGCATGCCAAGTGTCGAGTGATTCTCAAGCCAAAGGGACAAATAAAGACGGTCTGCCATCCAAACTCGATGGTAGCGCGGACTGCACAGCCAAGGGACAATAGAAGTAGATTGCAAACACAAATTGAAGCTATATGCGGAGTACTCGTGCTGGACAAGCCCTCGGGCTGGACTTCGCATGATGCCGTAAACAAAATGCGCCGGATTGCCGGCACCAAGAAGATAGGGCACCTGGGTACGCTTGATCCGCTTGCTACCGGCGTGCTTCCGCTAGTTGTCGGACGAGCCACGCGGCTGGCTCAGTTCTATACGAAAGATCGTAAAGCCTATTCGGCGACCATCCGATTCGGTCATTCCACGGATTCCTACGATAGGGACGGAAGTAGAACATCGGAAGATAAGCCTTTTGATTTGAAGAGCGATGAACTGGAGCAGATGCTGGCGCGGTTCCGCGGCCCTCTGTCGCAAATGCCGCCAGCGGTCTCTGCAAAGAAGATCAACGGCGTCCCCGCCTACAAGCTGGCTCGCGAGCAGAAGCCGGTTGAGTTAAAGCCAGTCGATATCGAGGTTTTTCGCCTGGATCTTGAAAAAATAGAAGGCGCAGATATTCAAGTGCATCTGGAATGTACCTCAGGCACATACGTTAGATCCATCGCGCACGAATTGGGACAACTGATGGGTTGTGGAGCATTCGTTCAGGAACTGCGGCGAACCATGAGCGGCGAATTTGCCATTGCCGATGCAAAAACACTGGAAGAGGTTGAGGAACTGGCACAGCAAGGCCGGTTTGAAGAAACCTTGCTCAGGGGCGAAAGGCTGCTTCCTGGCTTTCCGGCCGAAACCGTGGATTTGCTGACAGAATCGCAGATCCGTCAGGGGCGGGACTTTCGAACCTCACCGTTTCGGGTCTCGCAATCCGCCCGGCTGGTGAAAGCAATGAGCCAGACTGGAGAACTGGTTGCGATAGGCGAACAGAAGCTCCCCAATCTATACCATCCGATCCTGGTGATTTAGGTCTTCTTACGCTTCTTGCTAACCCAGCCAGGCTTGTTCGTCTGGCGGCTGCGACCCACCGCCAGCGCATCGCTGGGCACAGCATGGGTAATCACGCTCCCAGCGGCCACATAGCTGTGCGATTCGATTCTGACGGGAGCAACGAGTGTAGAATTGCTGCCGACGAAGACGCCTTCGCCAATCTCAGTGAGGTGCTTATTGACGCCGTCATAGTTACAGGTGATAGTGCCAGCGCCCACATTGACTCCAGCGCCGATATTGCTGTCGCCGAGATAAGCAAGATGCATTGCCTTCGATCCGGCACCGAAACGGGTCTTTTTGAGCTCGACGAAATTGCCGATATG
>JAPKYY010000617.1 GCA_026394095.1 Acidobacteriota bacterium
GTGCCGGAGCCAGGCAGTGTAGAGGCTGACTTCATTATTTTGCGCCAACAAGGCACACGTGTACGCGAATGCGCAGAGCATTGTTCTCATGGTTCGTTTGTTCTTTCGGGGTTTAGTAGTGCAGTTAGAAATGCAGGGCGAAGCCGAACTGGGCTAAGACGCTGCGGCGAGAAAAGGAGTTTGTCTGGAGAGTGGTGGCCTCGGTGGTGCGGAAGCTGCGGACTTCACCGCGAAGACTCCAGAGTTTGGTGAGCCGGAAGTCGAGGCCGCCGCCGAAATTGAAAGCGCCGCCGGTTTTGGGCCGGTCCACCTCAACGATCTGATCGCCGACGCGGGAGCCGAAGCGCTCCTCTTTGTGAGCGATTCCACCTCCGCCGGCGGCGTAGATTGCGAGGCGGGGAGTGAGGTTGAAGTGGTAGCGGAGGCCAGGTGTGACGAAGACGATGCCACCGGCACGGCCGATGACACGGTCACCGAGTTCTCCGTTAGAACCAGCGACGAATTGGACGGGCAGCTCTACATAGAGCCGCCCGCCCCGACCCTCTACCAGTTGCCAGGCGTAGTTGACCTGGAAACCGACCTTCACTTCGCCGCGGATGACTCCGTCGCGGATGGATGCATTGCGTTGGGAAAATCCGAACAGAAATCCTACATCGCTGTTTTGTGCGCTGAGACAGGTGCAGGCTAGCAGCACGAGGGAAGTGAAATGGGCAACTTGCTTCATTGACCCAATGCTAACCGGGGTTTTGATGGCAGTCCACGGAGTTCCTGTGAACGGCGGGAAGTCGCTGTTGAGTGGCGGGAGGGCGCAGGATTACCATTCAAGTGTCGATTCCAGCCAGTCACGAAGTTTTGATTGCCCGGCTGAGGAAGCGTTGACTATTCTGAAGTTGCTGATGAAGAGGAACACCACACGACGCGCGATTGCAGCAGCTCTGGCCGGGCTGCTGGTAGCGGGCGTGGGGTCGGCTCAGGTTACGTCAGTTACACAGGTTAAAGCCTGGAACAAGATTCGCTATCAGGGGGGGACGGTTGAGGCGAAGGTGAATCCCTTCGACTGGAACACTACGCTGACCGTGCGGCAGGGCGAGCTGGAATTGGTGTTTGCTGGCCGCAAGCGGGTGGTGATTCCGGTAGCGGATGTGGGGAGGCTGAGCTATGGGCAGAAGGCATATCGCCGGGTGGCGGATATGGCGGTGTTGAGTGTCTTCGCTACGCCGGTTGCACTCTTCGGCTTGCTGCATAAGAGCAAGGACCACATTGTCAGTGTTGAGTACAGAATGCAGGATGGCAAGACGGGGGCTGTGCTGCTGACAGTGCACAAGGATCAGTACGAAGACTTGTTGCGGGCGTTGCAAGCTGCGACGGGGAAGCCGGTGGAGAACTGGCCTTGAACCTGTCGCTGATTCAATATACGTCGCTTGCGGTGTTCGTGTTTGGCGCGATGGCGTTCTCGTGGCTTGCGTGGTCGTACTGGCGGGAGCGCCGGGCGGGCCATGCGGTATTTCA
>JAPKYY010000033.1 GCA_026394095.1 Acidobacteriota bacterium
CAATGGCAGCGGGAGGCTCCAGATTCAGACCCGGCGCTCGATGCTCTGATTTACGCCGAGCTGGAACAAACGCGCCGTCTGCGGCGGCAAAGCCCTCAGGCTGCACTCGATCAGCAAAGAAGCGTGGCTCAACTGGTGGAAAAGCTCCGCAAGCGCAGTGGCTCTGCGGCTTCGGTTCTCAAATTAACCGGCGATATCTATCGAACACTGGGTCTACTGGAAGGCGGGACACACCATGAGCCTGAGGCAATTGCCGCTTTCAGGAAAGCGACGGAAGCTGGCCTTGAGTGGCATTCCCGTCATCCTGGTATCCCCAGCATCCGAGGCCTGGCCAACACATACTCGGATGCGATTTTCAGTTTGCTGCCCTTTGCCCCGGCGAGCATGCCTCAGGTGCAAGCCTACGCAAAGGCCTATGTAGCCCTGATGAGTCGAGGTGACCTCCCGGATGCCCAGGCGGAGTTCTGGATTCAACACCGGCTGAATCTGCAATCCGCTCAGGCTCACATTACGGTGGCACTTGGAAATCGGCAACTTGCGGAGAAAGAGCTGGAGGCCGTCGGCCGGGCTCTTGATGCGGTGATTCGGAACGGCGAAGGTACCTTCTGGGCCAGTGTCGAACGCGTACGCGTCGCCACCACCCTAGCCCAGTTACGCCGTCCGCAGCGCTAGGTGTCGAGTTCCCGCCTGAGCCAGCTTTGCCCAAAGCGCAATTGCCGGCGCACCAGATGCACATCAAGCCCGAGTGCCTCTGCCGACTCTTCAGCGGTGAAGCCACCGAAGAAGCGCATTTCAACCAGTTGCGCCGGTAGGGGTGCAGTAGCAGCGAGGGCCTTGAGCGCGTCATCCAGGCGAAGGAATACAGGTTCTGTTTCCTGGCCCGGTTCCCGTTCGAGGCTGACTTCGAGCTTATGATCGCGTCGAAGTGCCGACCTTGCCCGAGCATGATCTACCAGCACCTGCCGCATCACCCGGGCCACGAGGCCAAAAAAATGATCGCGGCCCTCAACCCATTCCGGCGCATGCCTCGTCCAGCGCAGATAGCACTCGTGGATCATCGATTCGGTGCTTTCGCGAGCCAGGGATTCGGCATTCAGGCGCTGACGGGCGATCCGCTGCAATTCCGGGTAGACGCGTTCAAACAATTCGCGCTCAGCGTCTTTGTCTCCACCGCGGGTCTTCCCAATCAGGGTTGTGATGTCTGTTGCAGGCTGGTCCAACACTCCATCCTAGTAGAAGAGGTACTTGCGCCACTGCTCATCGCTTCTGGCGAGCAGACGCATGAGATGCCGCGAGGTATGGAGGCTGAAGGGCTTTGGCGGCTTCAAGAGCCGGAAGGCCGCCTCGTCTGGTGTGCGGTTGCCCTTGCGGTTATTGCAAGGATGGCAGCAGGCCACAAGGTTCTCCCAACTGGACGGGCCGCCGCGCGAGCGCGGCATCACGTGATCGAGCGTGAGCTCACCGGCAGGCATGATCTTCTGGCAGTACTGGCAAGTGTACTTGTCGCGCATGAGGATGTTCTTGCGCGACAACGAGCGGGTCTGTTGCGGAATCCGGCGGTAGTCGTGCAGACGGATGACGCTGGGCAGGCGCATGTCCTTGCGGGAAGAGTGAACGTGCGCCTGGGAGTGCTCTTCGGCGCTGGCGGCACCTTTGAGAATCAGCACCAGAGCACGCCGCGCGGCACACACATTGATGGGCTCGAAACTGGCGTTGAGCACCAGCACGGGCTTGTGGAGTCGATCGAGGGCGTGTCGATCGTGCATTCTTTCAGTCATCGGGGCTCCTTAGACAAACTGCGACAGGGCGATTGCAGCCTCCGGTCCTGCACCGATCCGGCGATCGGCACGAGCCAGAGCCAAGATTGCGACAAACGACGCTCCTGCCCTTTTGAGGGTGAGAGCGCAAGCATTAGCCGACGCGCCTGTGGTGAGCACGTCGTCTATCAGCAAAATTCGCTTTCCCCGAACTCGATCGGGGTTGGGCACACGAAAGGCGTCGCTGACATTCTTGCGACGCTCCTTGCCCGACAGGCCAGCCTGTTTTGCAGTGTGTCTGCGGCGTTCCACCAGTTTCTCGACAGGGAGCTGCGAGATTTGGGTCAATTCAAACGCCAGCACTTCGGCCTGGTTGAAACCGCGTTCGCGGCGGCGACGGCGGTGGATCGGCATGGGAACCAGACAATCAAAGGTCAGCTCACGCGGGTAACCCGAGCGCAAGAATGTTCCCAGCGGCTTGCCCAGCCGCTCCATCGATTCGTACTTGAACAACTGAATCAAAAGCCGCAGGCGGCCCTCATAGGCACCTACGCAATACATGGCATCAAAGTGAGTTAAGCCGCTACGGCAGAGACGGCAACGCCCATCCAGATCCAGCGCGGCTTCAGAGTGGAAGGGAGCATGGCACTGGATGCAGAAGGCGTCGGCAGAGAGAGGTTCAGGAAGAGCAAGGCAGGAAGGACAGACAGGGTAGGGGGGGAAACCAGCGAGGCGGGTGTTGCAGATTCTACAATCGTCGGGAAACGTGAGCGCAAGAACACCCTCGGCGGCTTTGGTGACTATCTCGTGCGCCGCCGTAAATCTACCTCGGGGCGTCGCTTTTGGCGTCTTCCCGCGAGGTTTAATCGCATCTATCAGGTCGCGAAACAGAGTTGTCGCGAAGATGCACCTCCCTGAAGATATGATTGTATCTCAAGATGGCTCTCGACGAACAGCACGAAGAAACTCTCGAAGTCGCCCAGCAGCGACGCCGCCTCGAGACGCTCGGGCGCCTTGCAGGCAATGTCGTACACGACTTCAACAACCTGTTGATGGTAATCGACGGGTATGCTCGCATGCTGCTTGAAGAGCCACAATTGAGCAGGTCGGCACAAGAAAGTGCAGAGGAGATCCTGCGGGCTTCAGGCCGGGCAGCGGCATTCACGCAACAACTGCTTGCCTTCTCAAGGGGCAAGAGCCTTGAGCCAAAGCCTGTCGATCTGAACCTGCAGCTCACGCAGATGCGCCCGATGCTGATGCGGCTGCTGGGCGAAACCGTGATGCTTGACTACGAGCTATCGGCAGAGCCTGCCTTGATCCTCGCCCACTTGAGCCAGGTAGAACAAGTGCTGCTTAATCTCATTGTGAACGCCCGCGATGCGATGCCGGTTGGCGGCAGAATTGTGGTTCGAACCCGGCTCAGCCCCGACCGTATCTTTCTCGATTTTGAAGACAATGGAGCCGGGATCCCGGCCGATTTGCAGCCCCGCATCTTCGAGCCCTTCTTCACAACCAAGCCGGAAGGCAAAGGTACAGGTATCGGTTTGGCGATGGTGGCCGAGACAGTTGCTGAATGGGCAGGCCAGATTCAGCTTTCATCTGCTCCTGGCCAGGGTGCGCAGTTTGTGCTTGATATTCCCCGGCTCAAACAGGTTGCTGAAGAGCCTGCCGAAGCTGGGAAAGAGGGCATCATTCTAGTGGTGGAAGACGAAGATGCCGTGCGCGCGCTGATACGGCGTGTTCTCGAGCAACGCCATTACCAGGTATTCGAGGCTGCTTCTGAAGACGCTGCCATCGAAATGGCCCGCCAGCAAAGCAGGATCGACCTGCTCATTACGGATCTCGAAATCAAAGGCGGGCAGGGGAAAAACGTAGCCAGCATGGTACGTCTACTACATCCAGACGTTCGAGTCATGTTTATTTCCGGCTACTTGCAGGATTCACCTGGGCCGGAAGATCTTGCACTCCAGAAACCTTTTTCTCCAAAAACCCTAGTACTGGGAGTACAACATCTACTAAAATCTCAGTAGTCTCATAAATGCATTAAAGGCTGGGTCGGCTTCGGTCGATTCATATGAGTACAGAGATATATAAGACGTGCAAGAACTTTTATTCGATCGTGAAGCTGCTCTGGCCCGTGTTGGCGATGATGAGGAATTGTTGACGGAACTCGTCAAAATTTTTCTCGACGACTATCCCAA
Source organism: Acidobacteriota bacterium (assembly GCA_026394095.1). GTDB lineage: Bacteria > Acidobacteriota > Terriglobia > Bryobacterales > Bryobacteraceae > Bryobacter. The sequence goes on from JAPKYY010000033.1 coordinate 3,959, forward strand.
CAGCATGACTGCCATTGAAGACGCAGTAGCACGGCAGGATTCTCCACAGCTTGAACGTGCCGCGCACACACTGAAAGGCGCAGTTGCCAATTTTGGTGCGGATGCCGTTGTGAAAGAAGCCTTTGAGCTCGAGCGGCAGGGCCGTTCGGGTGATCTCTCGCATGCCACTGAGAATCTCAACCGATTGCACGAAGTAATTCGCAAGCTCGACTACGAACTGCGCCCCATCGCTGAGCACGCATAATCGCGCTGCTAATTCCTCTATCCAAAAATCACTTTGGGCTTCTCTAAATCCCTGCTTTGTTAAACTGAATCCATAAAGACATGGAAGAAAATTCAGTCCGGGATATCGTCTGCGCTCACAGCCCAGACTCTGACGACGCCTATATGTTTTACGCGCTGGCGACCCGGAAATTGCGCAGCCCGCTGGTGAATTTTGTCCATCAGCTCTCAGATATTCAGATCCTGAACCAAAAGGCGATGGTTGGCGAGTACGACCTGACGGCGATTTCTTATCACGCCTATCCTTATGTCGCCGACAAGTATCAACTGATGGCCTCTGGTTCCAGCATCGGTGACGGCTACGGCCCGATGGTGGTGGCAACCTCACCCATCTCGGTGGAAGAGCTCAAGGGCAAGCGTATCGCTGTGCCTGGCAAGATGACCACCGCCTACCTCACGATGCGTATCATGCAGCCAGATTTTGAAGCTGTAGTTGTGCCCTTTGACAAGATCCTCGACGCGGTGACAGAAGGTGCGGCCGATGCGGGGCTGGTGATTCATGAAGCGCAGTTGACCTACGGGCGCGGCGGTTTTCACAAGATTGTCGACCTTGGCGCGTGGTGGATGAAAACCTATGATCTGCCCCTGCCATTGGGAGCCAATGCGATCCTTCGCAGCCTGCCTGCCGACGTCAAGAGCGAATGCTGCCGGATGATGCATGACAGCATCCAGTACGCCCTCGACCATCAGGAAGAAGCGCTGAACTACGCCATGCAGTTTGCCCGCGATATGGAGCAGCCGCTGGCCGAAAAGTTTGTCGGCATGTACGTCAATCACTACACCGTCGATTGCGGAGAAGTGATTCCGCGGGCCGCTCAAAAACTTCTGGATATGGGTCATGAGCTAGGATTGATTCCAAACCGTGTTGAACTGGAATTTGTTCGCTAAACCAATTTTCGCCGCTGTGCTGGGCATTTCCATGCTCACGGCACAAGACCGTCCTAAAGACAAGATCAAGAACCTCGAGGCGCTTTCGAAGCAGGGCAAGAATGCTGTGCCTTCGATTGCCGCATACCAGAGGGACCCTGATCCCAGCGTCCGCTTTGCTGCGGCTGAAGCTCTGATTGAGGCCGGAGGCGTTGAATCTGTCGATGCCTTGCGAGTTAGCACTGAAGACGGAGCTTCAGAGGTGCAGCGTATCGCCGTTGCCGGCATCGTCAACTTCTACAAACCCGGCTATGTAAAAAAGGGAATCCGGGCCAAGTTGGGTGCGGTGAGCGATAAGATCACCAAGACTCCGAATGAGGCTGTGATCGATTCCTATGTCCAGGCAAGGCCGGAAGATATCGCTGCCGTGCGCAAAGTGCTGTTGAACGGTGCAAGCCCCGCGGCAAAGCTGCAGGCGGCTCAGGCCTTGGGCAGCTTGCGTGCGAAATCAGCATTGGTGGATTTGTATCCGCTGCTCAAGTCGAAAGACGATCCGATGATGATGGCAGCTTTACGGGTAATCGAGCTTACTGGGGACAAGGCTGCGGCATCGGAAACGATTTTCCTGCTGCGCGATCTCAACGACCGCATTCAGGCACGGGCGATCTCGATCAACGGCGTTTTCCGCAACGAGGCGGCGCTTCCGGATCTCGCTGAAGTCTTTGCCAGAGGCCGCTCCCCACAAAGCAGGGCTGCTGCGCTTGAGGCCATCGCCATGATTGCTTCACCAGAAAGCCGGGGGCTCTTTGAGCAAAACCTGGAGAATCGGGATGAGAAGTTGCGAGGGTTTGCGGCTGAAGGGATAGGCCGTTTGCGTGTCCCGGAATTGAAAGCCAAGCTCGAAGAGCTTTACAAGGGTGAGGGTAATTCACGCGCCCGGATGGGGCAGGCCTTCGCGCTGGTGCAACTCGGGCAATACGATACTGGTGAATTCAGCCCCTTCACATATCTCTTCAACCTGATGAATTCAGCCGCCTGGCATGAATATGCAGAGGCTTACCTTGGGGAATTGAGCCGGGAAGATGAAGTAAGGAAATTGCTTCGGGCGAAGCTGGGGGATGCTACTCGTTCAGAGAAAATGGGGATGGCAAGAATTTTGAGTCGGGAGGGCAAAGCCTCCGACCGTGAAGCGGTGGACGCGCTGGCCCACGACCGGGACTCGGCTGTGGCTGAAGAAGGAATAAAGGCAGCACGTGCATTGGGTGCACGGCTGCCTTAATCTTCCGGAGATTTGCGAGAGCGAATTTACTTCGCTTTCTTCTGTTTCTGCTGACCGACGCGGACCTTGAACTGCTTTGCCTGAGCATCGCCGTAAGCCTTCCAGTCAAAACGCTTGGCAGCGTCTGAAAGGTAAGCAGTCACGTCGGCATCCTTGGGGAGCACGGCCATGATGGTGGCGGTCTGAGTGCCATCTGCATTCGAAATGCGATAGCGCTTTACATTCGGGATTGCCATAACCCTTTTATTGTAGCAAGGAGCGGAGCCCAGACTCCAGTCCCCGGTAGCGGAACTCGTAACCTGATTTCAGGAGTGCTTCTGGAATCACCCTCTGGCTACCCAGAATCACAGTACTCATTTCGCCAAAAAGCAGCTTCAAGGCAAATTCCGGGACGGGCAGAAATGCGGGCCGATGCAGCACTTTACCGAGCAAACGAGTGAATTCCTCGCTGCGGCATGGCTCTGGAGCCGTGAGATTGTAGGGCCCGGAAGGGAGATCTTCCTGCAAGAGCCTGAGAACTGCTCCTACCCAGTCCTCCACATGAATCCAGCTCATCCACTGCTGTCCGCTCCCCAATTTTCCGCCGATCCCCAAGCGAAAAACCGGCAACATGCTCGGCAAAGCGCCTCCTCCGAGCCCGAGCACCACACCCGTTCTCAACAATTGAACCTTCACTCCCAGGGCTCGAGCAAGTGTTGCTTCTTTCTCCCAATCCACTGAGAGGGATGCCAGAAAGTTATCACCGGCACTGGAAGACTCAGTCAGTACTTCGTCTCCCCGGTCGCCATAGAACCCGGTTGCTGAGGCGCTGAGAAACAAAGGCGGACTTCGCGAAAGCGTTGACAGAGATTGCACGAGACTTCGGGTGGAATCGATGCGGCTGCTTCGCAGGAGTTCTTTGCTGTCTTTGGTCCAACGCTGGTTCACCGTTGCCCCGGCCAGGTGAATAATTGCATCGGCACCATCAAAGGCTTGGGGAGGTGCCTCTACTTTTGGCGGATTCCAGAGATAAGTCTCAACAGCAGAAGGCAACCCGGTCACCGGGCGCCTGCTCAGCAGGGCAATCGAATGACCATCCGCGCAGAGCCGATCGATCAGATGCCGGCCGAGAAAGCCCGTTGCGCCACTTAGTGCGATCCGCATTCAGCGCCTATTGTACGGCAAAGGGATCTTTACCTGTGCTTTCGATGTATGCGATCTCGCGCAGGTAGGAAGCCGAGTCTGTCTTACGCTTCATCCCGTCGTAAGACATCCAGCGGATCTGCCCAAAAATCGGCCGCTCCACCCAGGGACGATCGTGCAACCCGAAGCACCACAAGATGCCCGTGTAGGTATTCGGGTCGCGGCCGTCGAGCGCATATTTGTCGTGCAGGTAGATCATTGTCTCAAGTGCATCCTGACAGGTGGGTGACCACTCAATGATTTTCTTGCCCCAATACATTCGGTAGTATCCGTGCATTTTGCCTCGGAAGAGAAGCTCTTTCTGGGTAGCATTCCAGATATCGTCGTGTGTTTCTGCGGATTCAAACTGCTGGCGTGTGTAAGAGGGCTTGCGTTCATCGGGCGCGTGGGTGAGCAAAGTCTTGCGTGCCCAGTCTGGCAATGCCGAAAGACATTCTACTTGAGGCCCGGCGTAGCGGGCGAAGTTAAACGCCAATTCTCTACGCACTACCATTTCTTCGATGTACTCGGCACTGGAGAGGTTATTCTCGATGCCGTGTGACTGCACTTTGAGTGCAACATCGAGGGCACTGATCATTCCAAAGTGCAGGTAGGGGCTCATGTTGGAGGTAGCATGAGCTGCTGGCTGATTGCGATCAGAAGCATACCTTTTGAGGTTGTGATCGAGAAAGCGCTTCAGCCGCCGTTCTGCTTCGATCGCTCCGCCATGGAAGGTTGTCGAAACCGTTACATGGTGATCTATCTCGCATCCATCCACAAGTTTGCCAATGTTGTCGCTAGAAACATGGGTATGAAAAGCAGGGATGGGGAGCGTCCAGCGCTGCCCTGGCTGGGGCATCTCCAGTGGCTGCATATAGGCGGGCAAGATTCGCTGGATCTTGGGCCGAATCGTGTAAGCGGCATACTCACGCTTTTCAAATTTGTTCATCGGCACAACACAACTGGAATCAACCGCAAGGTAAGGCACTTTCAGCTTCGCCGGCACACTCTGGTTGTGGGTTGCTGCGATAAAGGTTGGGTAATCGTCGGTGACCACGGCTGCAGCGTCTTCTGCCAGGCGATAGAGGATGTCGTTTGCATCCGAACGCCGGGCGCGGAGGTAGAAGACATAGCCAACCCCAAGCTTTTCGAGACGGCTTGCCGTCTCAGGCACGCCCTCGAGAATGAACGTGTGCATTCGTCGGTTCGCCAGCCGGTAGGTACAGGTCAGGGCTTCATAGAAAAGCACGGGCAACTTCAACTGGTTTGCAAGAAAGATCGCATGGGCCAGAGCGTGATTTCCATCGACGCGACGGTTCATCTGACTCCAGTACAAAACGTATTTAGCGCGTGGTTGAAGCGGGGCTTCATTCAGACTTCGGATGCGGTCTTCAGCTGGAGATTTCACTGCACTCTAACGATGATTGAAATTTCATAGACGGTACAATAATAGTTTCTGATGCGTGCCTGGAATCGCGCTCGGCTCCTGTGGGGCTACCTTCGCCGTAAATCCCGGCTGAGCGCTCTGCCCGTCGAGTACATCGTCGAAACCACGGCCAAATGCAACATTTATTGCCCGATGTGTCCTCGCGAGACGCACAAGCAACCTAAAGAAGACATGAGTGACGAGGTCTTTGAAGGGCTGGTGCGAGAAAGCAGCGACAGCGCCGAGCACATGATGCTGATTGGCCTGGGAGAACCGTTGCTCGACAACAAGATCTTCGAGCGAATTGAGTTCTGCGACCGGCACAAGATCTCGACTCTGCTATCCACCAATGGCACGTTGCTCGATGAGAAGGCGGCCGAGCGTCTGCTTCAGACTCCCGTCGAGCACATCACACTCAGTTTTGACGGTGCTACGCAGGAAAGCTTCGAGTTTTATCGCAAGGGTGCCAAATTTGACCGTGTGCGCGAGAACTTCGTACGCTTTGCCAGGATGAAAGATGCCATGAAGGCAAAGGTGCAGGTGGTAGTCCAGATGGTGCGCATGGAGAAGAACTGGGACGAAGTAGAAGACTTTGAACGCTTCTGGAAAGCAATTCCGGGTGTGGATCAAACGAGGGTCAAGGCAGACGAGACTGACCTGATGAGCCCGGATGGCGGCCATGCCCCGGGAGACTTCTCACACCCCTGCCACTACCTATGGCGCGGGCCGATGTATGTGAAACAGAACGGCGACGTGTATCCTTGCTGCCAAAGCTACATGCTGGATGGCAAGCCGGTGGGCAAGATTGGCGAGGCACCGCTTGAGCAGATCTGGAATTCAGCGGAGATGGAGCGCATGCGAAAACTCCACACTACCGGACGGGCCGGTGAGGTCGATATCTGCTCCAAGTGCCGGACGGCAATCCCGCATCCTCTTCTGGTAGCGGGCAGCCTCATCTTTCACGGTAGAACCGTTCGGAAGCTACTGCCCTGGGTAGAGAAACTGGCGTATTGGAGCCGGCTTCCGGTACAGCTGCTGCGCCCCCAAAAACAGGCACGCCCGCTTGGCAGAAAGCCGGCTGATGATCTGGTTCAGATCACTTCACCGAAAGACTGAATTCCCGCAGTATTTCCTGTTGCCCGCCAGCTTTGAGCCTCAGCCAATACTGACCGGCTTCAAGCCCTGAAACGCTAAGCCTGCCGGAAATCAGATCCAGCTTGCCGGTCGATTTCAGCTGACCGTCCACTGCCGACAACTCCCAGTCGTAAGCAGTCGCCGGAAGACCGGTTAGATCCGGCTTGAGGTTCAACTTTTTGCCAGCAGGTGCCGTGAGCCTGGTTTCGTTACGCACAGCCACCAGGTCGATACTTGCAGGCTCATTGTTTTGCTCGAGCAGCCCAGGAACAAAAACCATCAAAGCAGCACTCGCAGCGATTGCGATCGGTAGATAATTGCGTGATTTGTTTGGTTCCGGGTTTGCAGCCACTGCCTTAGCCCCGGCGACAACAGCCTCCACAAATCCGTCCATTTTTTCGAGCCTTGTCTGGCAATAGCCGCAGACAAGAATGTGCTCCTCCACAACAGCGATGTCTTCCTCCGACGACATTCGACCGAGTGAATACACCTCCAGTGCATCCTCGGTCAGGTGGGATCCCTTGAGAATCTGCGACGCAGATTGATCCCGTTCAGGCAAACGCCTATCCATTCATGGCCTCCAGTACGATGTCGCCGATGCGGGGGAGGATACTTCCGGCGACTGGTTCGTGTATTGGAGTAGTGTCATGAGGCGGTTCTTTTTCTCACAAAAAATGACTTTAGATTACTTTTAGCCATCCGCCGCCGGCCTTCGTCGCTGAACCGCTGCTTGGCTCGAGACTTGAGAAGTCGAAATTGGGTGTCGTTGAGGCCCATTTCCTCACATATTTGTTCCTGAGGCTGCTCGAGCAGATAAAAACGCGTCAGAATCTCCCGATCCCGACGGGAGCAGTCACGCAGAATGTCTTCCATGATTTGAGAGTTTTGCGACCGGATCGCTCCTTCCTCCGTGCTCATGTGCGAATCTGCAATCTTTACGTATCCATCGATATCCAGCTCGTCGCGCCTCCGCGTGTAATTCTACTCGATGAAGCAGGCAATCTGCCGGCGCACAATGGTGCGCACAAAACCCATCAGCCGTTCAGGGTCTCTCAATTCTCCGCGCTGGATTGCTTGTACGACGATTACGAAGGTGTCGTGTACCCGGTCATCGATATCCTGGCGACCTAGTTGGCGAACGATGAGAAATTTGATGCCGCGAGAAAAAAGCGTGTAGAGTTCTTCGAGGGCTGGCTGGTCGTTGGCTTGAATTCGCTGCACCAGATCGGTCCAGTTGATGTCCTGTGTCGGACCTGGCGGCGGCGCCAGGGCAATTGGGCCCTCCGCCTGTAAATTCGGATCGACACCAGCAGTATCTTTCTGCCTATCCTCAATACGCGAAGGTTCGTCAATGGATTGAATGACTAGCATGAATCAGCCTTTAGAAATCGCAAGATAAGCCGCCCAATAGGACGGCTTTGAGGTCCATCCGCCTTGGCGGATCATTTTCAGTTGTGCGGCTCGCAGCGACTCGGCAGCGGCTCTCGGACTCCACTTCTGCTGGATTAATTCTTGATAAAAAGCCGGAAAAATCGGCCCATCTGTATCCTCAGTTGGCCACAACGTGGCGACAACGGTACTGACGCCAGAAATAAGAAATGCCCTGGATAAACCGTTGATTCCAATACCTGAAATGACTTCTCCGGTTGATGAGTTGCAGCCGGAGAGTACAACGAGCTTTGTTTGGGTTCGCACAGCATTCAAGTCAAGCGAGCTGAAAAGACTGGTTCCTGATGGCCCTTTTGCAGGACTCATTGCGATGTTCAAGAGGTTGGGGCTACCCACCTGAGGGACGAAATGCGTGGACAGGTGCAGAATATCGGGCGACTGGCGCAATGCAGTCTCAAGCGTCTCTACTGTTGCCGATACACCTGTATGCTCTGTGACGAGCCAGCTTTGATTCTTTATCGTATTCAAGCTGTTTCGGAGTTCTTTGGCTGAGGCCGGTAGCCGATTTAGCTCCAATTTGCCAAAGGAAATATTTTTCAATGGGGTCAATCGCCGGTCTGCCTGGTTGTAAACAGCGTCACCGATCCCAACAGCCTGACGATTCCATTGCTGACTCGCTTCCGTTTGCAGAAAGATGGCGGAAGGCAAAACGCGCAGGCTGTGATCTTGAACAAGGTACTGCGTACCTGCCCTGTTGGTAGGCAGTGCCGCTATAGGAAGTGTCGAAAGTTCTTGATCTAACACCATTGTCCAGAATGGAGTAGTGCGATGGGCGTATAAATCTTCTCCGAACAATTGCTTAGAAAGTTCCATTCCGGTACTAGAGTTTCCGTTTTGGGATGGATCCTGAATTTCTTTGCGAAATTGTGTTACCCATTGCATCAATTGCTGTCGCGAGGCGATACGCCGCGCGGTGATTCCTTTTCGGGTTGCGGTCCAGGCAAGCGAATACGGTTCGGCCAGATAGAAGGAGAAAACGACTTCATCTGGAGATAAGGACTGAATCCACTCTTTGATTTTTGGGGCACCGTCAAGCTTGGATTGAGGTATGTTGAGCCCAGCCTGCATCTCAATAACGTGCAGCTTCCTTTCCAATTCAAGAAGTTTTGGCTCAGCTTCCGTATCTCGGGGTATGTTTGCCATCTGGAGCTTTCGAAAACTGGAGAGAGTTGACCAATATTCACTGGGGAGTCGGTTGGCTAAGTCAGAAGCCGGGAATTGAGAAGCTCGCATACTGGCGAAGCGTGCTTCCTCGGCAATCCAGAAGGACTCCGCGGCTGCTTCGGGCTGGTCGAGTGAAAATTCTGAATGGGTCATCGCGCTCAAAAAGGAATTTTGAATTTCGTAGTTCAAACTCACTTCAAAATTCAAAAAAGCGGCGTCAGACGGTAAGACTTCCATGCGCCAGGCGCGTGCTCTCGTCATTACCCTTCGCAGTGCTGGAAGCGCGCTGCCAAAATCTCCCTTGGCGAGCGAAATTTGGGCCTCTTCTCGATCCATTAGCAGCAGATGCATTGGCGTACGGTTTGAAGGATCAAGGCTCCTTGCCACCTGAAGCAGCAAGCTGGCTCCATGCAGATCATTGCGATGCCTCAGTATTACAGCGAGTTCCAGCGCATCACGGAGCCTGCCTTTTTCCTGGAAAATCGATCTTAATCGGAATGCTTCCAGGGAATACTTCTCCGCTTCCTCAAAATTCTTCAACCTGACCAGCGCCTGGCTATATGCGGCAAAAACCCAGGCGCGCTTTAATTCTCTAAGACTTTCAGGCCACTTCTCATACTTCTTTTTGTTGGCCGAAATGACGGCCGGTGACGCCTCTAATGTTGATTCTTTTAGCGCCCTTTCAAAGGCCAACCTTGCCTCACCTGCCCTCCCGAGGCGCGTAAATACATTCATTTGAAGCAGGTAGGAAGCAAGCCTCCCCTCAGGGTGAAGTGCTGAGGCATCTAGTGGGTATGCCAGCAATAAATCAGCAGCGCTTTTCACGTCGCCCATTTCCAGAAGAAGGCTGGCTATGTTATTTACGGCTACCCCCTCCCATTGTTTGAGTTTGTGAAATTTTGCTTCTTCGAGCGCTTTTCTGTGTTGTCCCATGGCCTCTCGATAAGCCGAAATTGACTGATAACAGGCTGCAATGTTGTTAAGAAATTGAATTGCAAGCTCTGAATTGCCTTCCTTCAGAGCATATTCCCTCGCTTGCTGGTATTGAATTATTGCTGCTTCGAAGTCTTGCTTCATTACCAACTGGAAGGCCAAGGTCCGTGCATTCTGCAAACGCGGCGAGGGGGCGGCCTTGCTGGACCCGGACGTCGCGCCTTGATTGGCTCCGCTTTTTAGGGCACACCCTGTGAGGGATAGTAAAAATAGGAGTACAAGATGAAACAGTAGAAATTGCCGGTGCATCTTACTTAGTCCTAGAAGTACCAGACCTGGTACTTCTAGGAATATATCAGATTTTTCGCTTAGGCCCATACCTAACTCGGAAATTTCCACAACAAATCCACGTAGGATGGGCCTTGGCAAGAAATTTCTCGACTAGAAGAGAAACGGGATGATGATGATGATCGGGTCCATGTTCACTAACCTCATGATTTAATTGGTGTTGCATAGCTCTCTGCCAGCGATCTGATCTTGCCAGCCGTGCGTTTTCACTTCGTCGATGAATTGCTGTAAGTTGTTGAAAAGTATGTGGAAAAAATATTTTCTTTTTCTGTGAACGCCTTTAGGTGCACGTAGGAGGCCATCCCAAATACCCGAAATGAAACGGTAAAGGGGTGAAAGCCGGTAGAGAGATGAGGTTGGAGCGCCCAGGCCGTCAGTAGAGGAGGATCAATGCCTGACGTTTATGGGGGGTTGGGTTGGATGGAGTCGAGTTGGAAGGTGAGATCAGCAGCGGGGGGGCTGCATCGTAAATTGATGAAGCTACAGCAATATTCTGAAACTGGTTATTGCGTCAGCTTTCGTTGCCAGAGCTCGTAGCCCGCCAAGTTGAGAGGATCCTTGAGCGGTTGGTAGTTTTGCTCCAGCCACGCTTCCAGAATTCTGAAGTGCGGATCAATGCCAACAGCCGAAGGGAAGACGTGCAGGAAGCCTTCCTCTGTGAGCCGCTGGTAGAGTAGCCATTGGGGAGGCTTAGCTTTGAGGTCGTTTAATACTTTTGTCTCTTCTGTCGCGGTCATCATCCCCGGGCCCAGATAGGAAAATTTGGTAGGGTTGGCGGCCTGGCTAATGAAGTAATGCACCGGCATGTAGGGATGCACGTAGAGAGAATTGCCGGGGCGGACCTGACTCAAAAGCCGCTGCATGGGGGCCACGAAAGCTTTGTCTACCCTGAGGGCGCCTACCGGGCTTTCGATCTTCTCTGTGCCTCGCCAGGTGCCAATCGTGTTGCTGGCAAAGGCTAGTGCCAAAAGAAGTGGGACGATGCCGTACGGGATGCCCTTTCCTGCCGGGATCAGCGTTGAGATGCCCACCACTGTCATGACGTAGGGCAGGGCGGATACAAAGGCGAGGTGGCCAACGTCGGGCCTCGGGTACGCAGTAGCCACCAGAGCCACCATCGAAACCAGCAAAAAACTGCTCTGTTGCTTCCTGAAGACCAGGTAGCCCCACACTGCAGCAGCTGTGATGGGAAGGATTGCAGGTAGCTCGATACAGGTGAGCATGATCAGAATTACGAGTTTGGCGATGCCTTCTGCACCTTCAAATACGTTGGCCAGGCCGCCGTTAACGGCTCCGTAGGGGGTGATGTTGACAGAAGAGTAGTTCGCTCTAAGCCATTGCATTTGATCCCAGAAGGGGAGCAGTGCGCCCTGGGTTGCCAGAAGGATGGCGCCGGCAGCTGCAGTGGCCGCCACCCCGGCCGTGAAAGGGATGAGGCCCTTTCGATAAGTGAAGACGAGGGTGACCAGGATGAGCACGGCTAGCGAAGGCGTGCACCAGGCGGCTGCAGCCAAGGCTGCACCTGCCGCGAAGTAGCAGGGGGTAGAGGCTTCGAGGATGCAACAGATGGCGATAAGCGCGAGCGTTGCACTATCCCAGCGGTGTTGGCCGATCAGAGCGGCTGTGTTGGCTGTTTGGAAGCAGGTGAAGAGGATGGTGGCAAGAGTGGCTGTGGCACGGGTCGAGAGTTTTGCCGCAAGCCAGAAGACAAGTGCGCATTGCAGGGCGAGATCGAGGATTACCGGGATTCTGGCGGCCTGGATTGAGATGCCGAAGAGCTTGAAGACCAGGGCCTGGATCCAGTAGCTGCCAGGACCCATATGAATGAAGAAATCTTTGTACGGGACTGCACCGGCGGCAATGCGCTGTGCGGGTTCGAGCAGGATGCCTTCGTCTATCGCATCGAGCACCATGCGGTTGCCCTGCAGGATTAGCAAAAGCACGGCAACTGCCAGAAAGATCGCTGCCGGGATTAGAGTTCGCTGCACTTTTGCTGTGATCGGCATTTCTAAGGCTATGGATTAGCCGCCCGGTCAGAGCAGAGGCATGTTCTGGAAGGTTTTCCACCAGAACATGGGTTCCAACTTTGCGGTGCCCAAAGAGTTGCGCAGCCCCATCGAGCCAAAGACTTTAAAGACGAATTCAGCCTGTGTTGGGGTCCAGAAGGATGCATAATCGGCTTGATAATCGGCCATGGCGAGGCACCAGAGGTTGCCGGCGCAGGATGCGGCACCGCGCTGGAGCGGGCCATAGCAGGTAGTCATGGGAAGCCGCTCGATCAGGTCGCGGTTGGACCACCAGGTGACCATATCAAAGCCCTCCACATAGGCGTGATAGAGCAGGAAGCGCAGGTAATCGGCAGCAAAGGTTTCTGTGGTGTAAGTCAGGTTCTGAACACAAGAGGAGTTGACCTGAACGGCAATATTGATGGTGTTCCAGCCAGTTTCGGCAATGTACATGCGCTTTTCCTGCGGGAATCGGACTTTCACGCGGGTGAGATAGTCCTGGGGAAGGATGTAGGGATTGGCGGCAACGCCAGCCGGGTAGGTAGAGATTCCGAAGCGGTCTCGCTTGAGCACAGACATCGCATTGTACTGAGCGGTGTCAAAGCCATTGAGAGTGTTGCTGTAAAGCTGTTCGAGCTGGAATGAGGGAAATACAATCGCCGACGGTATGATCGCTTTCACCGCGTCATAGGAAGCTTGAGAGACGGCAACCATTGCATTCCAACCCGTGGATTCACGGCCGCAGGCAGTATAAAAAGCATTGATTTCGGCCATGTTGACCACATACCTTGGCTGGAACAATTGGGTAAGCCAGCGCACCATGTTGAGGTAAGCGGTAGAGATGTATTGGCCGAGTGGGGAGGACAGGTCGTAGCACTTGGGAGCCCAGGTGCGGTCAAGCTTGAGAACCCCGTTAACGGCATAGGCTTTGGAGACCATGTAATCACGGGAGAGGGCCAACTGGAGAGCAATTGGTTTCCCGGTGGCTTTGGCTCCATTGGCGAGTTTTTGGATTTCGATCGTCCAGGGGTGGTTGGCCTGGGGGGTGGTGCTGCCGATGAAGAGGTCTACCGGGAAGCCCAGATGCTCCGGGAAAACAGTGACTACATCTACATCCTCATTCATGGCGGTAAGCGGAAAGAAGGCGTTGTTCTGTTGGTAGAGAGGCACCTGGCCGGGCGTAGCTATGCTGCCGGTATTGGACATCAGAAAGGGCCGGCGGAATTGGGCAGTTGCCGACGTGGCGAGGATTGCGAAGACGAAGAGAGCCCGTAGTTGTAAAGTCATGCCCAGTGGTTCTGTGTGAGGCCCACGTATCGGGAATTCAATGGACCAGAGGTTGTGTTCTTACTTTTTGACGGCTTCGCGGCGGGTGAATTGAACCTTGTTGTCGTAGCCAGTCATTTCAAGATATCCGAAGCCGCGGTGGCTTCCTTCAAATTGCATCGCGCCTTCCCAGTAGCTGGGAGTGAGTTTGCTCTTGCTCGTGAGCTCCTGATTGTCGAGGCGCGGAGTGGCTTTAAGGCTGAGATTGAGCTTCGGAATTTTGATTTGCCACTCGATGGGGTAGAGCTTCCATTGGCGGCCTGGGCTCAACTCGATTTCACTGGCAGATAGGTGGGTGGTGTTGCCCTGGGCATCGATAAAAGTGCCGGCAGAGTGGGGGCTCGATTTGCCGTCTTTCTGGCGCAGCCGGTAGAGCATCAGCTCAGTGTTGTTTTCGAGCTGGATCGAGAACCAGTCCCAACCGGCGAGGTTGGGATCGAGTTCGCTCGAGAAATATTCGTGGTCCATCCAGGTGCTGCCACTAACCTGGTGCACTGTGCCGTTGAGGATAATCTGGCCTTTGCTGGCCAGGCGCGGGAAGGAGATGTAGTGGCTGGCTTGCCCTGCTTGTGGGCCCTTTTGGCTGACGCCGTTTTGGCCATGGATTACGTGGGGTTTGGTGGGGCTAAGCGCAAGGTTGATTTGGAACCTATTGTCTACAGCACTGAGATGGTGGGCGGTGGGGGTGAGGCGGCATTGCCAGTTGCCGTTCCAGATGGTTTGGGTTTTGGGGTCGACGCCGGCAATGCCGGGGCCAGGACGATTGAGACGCTCGGCATGGAAGAATTGCTTGCCTTCGATGTCGGTCAGGGCGAGGTGGGCCATGTAGGCATCACGAGTGCTCCAGATGGATTTGGCTTCGATGTTTGGTTGGAGGGCGGCGCGGAAGAAGGTGAGCTCGTAGCCAAAGGGGCGGCCTTTGTCGCTGGTGAGGTTGCCGGTGTAATACCACCACTCGGTTTGGAAGTCTGGATGCGAGAAGTGGTCGCGCGGGAACTCGTATTTGTAGCCGGGCAGGGCCTTCAGAAAAGTAGCGGCGGCGAGGAAATCTCTTCTTGTCATTCTTCGTGCAT
>JAPKYY010001057.1 GCA_026394095.1 Acidobacteriota bacterium
ATCACACTCGCGCTCATTCCAGTTTTCACCGCAAGTGGGGCACAATCCTGCGCAATCCTCACGGCAAATCCTCTGCATTGGCAGTGCCAGAAGCACCTGCTCACGCAAAACTTCTTCAAGCTCCAGCCCCGCTCCCTGATAGAACGCAACAATGGCTTCTTCGTCGTCGAGACTTGCTTCCTCAGGCGCTGCAGTACCTACAGGCTCTGGGGCGTAGATCAAGTCGAAAGACTCAGAAATCGGCCACTGATACGAAGCCAGACAACGATCACAATCCAGTTGGAGTTCCACACTAAAGTGGCCTGTCAAACGGATCTCTTCGAGAATCTGTCTCAGTTCAGCCTGGGCTTCTACCTTGAGCGGAGAGGTCTGACGCAACACCGCATCGAGAAAGTCGATTTCGCCAATCGCAAACTCTCGCGAGATGCGCAGGGGACGCAATTCCATGTCCCGCACATTCAAATACATGCTTACCTCCTCGCCCGTTGGCGAGCCACAAAACCTTAAGTATACCTGATGATTGGCTTTCGCTGCAAATTCGCCTTGCAATTGGTGTGCCGGACTTCAGAAACGTCTATTGTTTCAATGACTTAACTGAAGCGAAAGCGGCTGTATAAATCCTTCACGATTCCGACAGATGCCTCGGCTGCCTTGCGGTCTGGCTCTTCGCTCGGATTGTTGTAGCCTTCCATCTCGCCTGCTCCCATGCTCTGCACCACAATCCCATCCCGGCGCGAGAGCACGAAGACGCCGTCATACATGAAGCCATAGTTCACCTCGGGCTGCGGAATCAGCCAGGCGATCTGGCCTCTTACAGGAACGATGCTTTCGTCTTTCCAAAGTGCCCTGGCACCGAAGCCGGTGCAATTTACGATCACTTTCTGTGTCAAATTCGCCAGTTCAGATGGTTCGTGGAATTCGATCTTTTCGATCTTGCCGCCTTCGACCAGGAAGTCGTTTACCAGTTGTCTGGAATATCCGGCGATGTTGAATGTGAGTGTGGAATTTCGCGCCGCCAATTTTGTGGGGAAGGGGTGTGTGCCGGGCGCGAGTTCCTGGCTTCTGGGCGTGAGGTCGCTCACACGATCCTGATACCTCGCGAAGGGTAGAGCCCCAGGCTCTTCACGACGGCTTCCACCGTCGGACAACCTGTAGATGTCGGTCCACTCGACGGGATTTCCCGCCATACCGAGATAGCTCTCATAGGTGTGGAACGAGTAGCGGGTCATCTTCTCCCACAAGGCGGGGAAGTCGGCCGATACGGCATTCGAAAGTGCCACGCGCGAGTCTGGCGTCCAGGAGCCCGTGGCGCGAGCTGAGCGCACTTCTGGCGGGCGTTCTTTGGCGTAGATCGTAACTTTGGCTCCCGCGCGTTGCAGCAGGATGGCCGAGGTGAGCCCGAGTGCACCACAACCGATTACGGCAACATCACGCGTGCCGTTGCCCATCGCTTTCTCGACTGCTATTGCGCTCGAACCCCAGGAGAGTGACCAGCCACTGCCACAGTGGCCGTAATTGTGAACGACGATTTTTTCGCCAACTCGCTCCACCTCAAGACGCGGGCCGGCCGCCCGGAAAGGTCGCGAGCAAACGGTAGTGC
>JAPKYY010000691.1 GCA_026394095.1 Acidobacteriota bacterium
CGCCGTCTCTCCGCGCAGGAAATGACTACCGTCATCGACCCGCAGCGCCGTGGCTTCTCCCCCTTCATTAAGGACCTCCTCGCCAAGTATCCCGTCGGCAACGATCCTGCACTCGGCTCAGACGGTGGCCTCAATTTCTCTGGCCTCCGCTTCAACGCACCCTTTAAGCTCAACAACAAAGCCTATGTCGCACGCATGGATTTCCGCATCGACAAAGAAGGCAAGCACAACGCCTACATCCGCGGCACCCTTGCCGACAACAAAGAGGACCTATCCTCAGCCCTTGCCCAATTCCCGGGCCAGTCAGCCGCATCTCTTCTGCTCAACAACAGCCGTGGCGCAACCGTAAACGTCACTTCCGTTCTCAAGTCCAACCTCACCAACTCCGGTAGCATCTCCCTAACCCGTCAAGGCCTCGAGCAATCTGGCGCACTCGGCCCACGCCTCAACCTCAGCGGCCTCAGCGATCAGATCAACTACGTGCGCGGCAACGGCCGTATCCTGCCCGTCTGGCAAGTCGTCGATGACATCACCTGGATGAAGGGTTCACACACCATCCAGACCGGCATCAACTTCCGCTTCGTCAAAAACGACCGCTTCAACTACGCCCCCTCATTCCCAACCTTCGGCATGAGCCGCGGCACCATGCTCGGTCTCGGCAGCGACATCACCAACTCGATTCTCGATTACGTCAAGACTCGCGACGGCCTCCCCGCCACCGCCGGTCTCCGCAACACCAACGCACTCCAGAATGCAGTCGGCGTCTACCTCGGTATGATCACCAACCTCGATGTCACCTACCAGTTCGACAAAACTGGCAAGTCCATCCCGGTCGGCTCCGCCCAGACCCGCTCCTTCAAGACCAACGAATATGAATTCTATGTGCAGGATTCCTGGCGCGTCACACGCGACCTCAACCTCACCTTCGGCCTCCGCTACGGCAGCTACTCTGTGCCGTACGAAGCAGGCGGCCTTCAGGTCAACACCACCACGCCGCTCGACACCTACTTCGCACAGCGCGTAGGCGGCGGCGCTGCAGGCATCGCCAGCAACGCTCTGCCCGATGCCACCCTCAAATACGCCCTCGCAGGCCCCGCCAATAACGCCAAAGACTGGTACGCCCGCGACAAAAACAACTTCGCCCCGCGCTTCAGCTTCGCCTATTCCAAAAACAGCCCCACCAACTGGCTCACCAAGTCCATCTTCGGCAGCGGTGGAGTCCTTCGCGGCGGTGCAGCCATGGTCTACGACCGCTTCGGCTCAGACCTCATCACCCAGTTCGACCAGCTCGGCAGCGTCGGTCTTGCTTCACGCTCAGGCTTCCCCCTCAGCTACAACATGACCACCGCCCCGCGCCTCACCACAGCAGGTGCTTTCCCCGCACTGCCCGCCGCTCCCACTGGCGGTTTCCCCTATACTCCGCCTGATGTCTTCGCCGTCGCCGGCACCGGCCTCGGTATGTTCTCAGACCTCAAGACACCCTACTCAATCATCCTCAACATGAATTACGCCCGCGAGCTCAAAGCCGGTATCACGGTAGAAGTCGGCTACGCCGGTCGTCTCTCCCGCAAGACTCTAATCCAGGGCGACATCTTCACCCCGATGACCGGTTACAAGGACCCCAAGTCCGGTCAAACCTGGCTCCAGATGGCCACCACCACCCGCAACCTCTTCGAAGGCGGCCTCACACCAGCTGCAGTACAACGCAACCCCGGCTCCATCACCGCCATCCCCTTCATCGAAAACGTCTTCCCTGGCCTCAAGGATTACTACTTCCCCGGCAGCGCCACGGCAAACTACTTCAATCACATCTACAACGAAAACGACGGTAGCGACATGGACGGCCTCCACCTCCTCGATCGCGTCACCGGCTTCGGCGGCGGCAAGTGCATCTCCGCTCCCGGCTGCCACACCTTCTTCGCCAAGCAAGGCTCCGCTCTCCCAACCTGGATGAACGCCGGCATCGCCAGGCCGTCGATGA
>JAPKYY010000460.1 GCA_026394095.1 Acidobacteriota bacterium
CGGTTGAGACGCCGATGGAGAGGTACCGGCAGGTTTTGAGTTGCCGTCCGTTTTTGTTGTGCTGCCTTTCGATTGGGTTTGAGAGTATGGTGCGTTATGGGTTGCTCAGTTGGGTTCCTGTGCACTTCTTGAAGACATCGAATTTGTGGGTGACGCTGGGGTTGCCGATCGGGATGGCGCTGGGGGCATTTAGTGCCGGGGTGTTGACGGATCAGTGGTTTGCCACGAGGCGGGCTTGGGTGGCTAGCGGGTTGATGGCCGGGGCGGCGGGGGCTACGTTTTTGTTGAGCCTGATGCCTACGGATTCGCCGTTTGCGTTTGCGTTGCTGGCGGTGGCGGGTTTTCTTGTGTATGCGCCGCAGGCTTCTTATTGGGCGCTGGGGCCGATGCTGGTGGGGCGGGAGCGGGCGGGTACGTCGACCGGGATTATGGACGCAGTGGCTTATGCGTTTGCGGCACTGGGGCAGGTGGCGATTGGGTGGACGATTGATGCTACTGGATCTACGTTTCCTGTTTTTGTTTTGCTGGCCGGGGCTTGTGTGCTTGGGGCAGTTGTGATTCTGCCGGTGAGGCGATGATGGAAGAAAGGATTGTTATGACACGTACAGTGGAATCGGTGGTGGAAGAGGTGTTTGAGATTTTGACTCGCACGGGCGGGGAGCAGTATTTTGGCGAGGCAGTGTCGAAGCTGGCTCATGCGGAGCAGTGTGCCTGGTTTGCGGAGAAGGCTGGGGCGGATGATGAGCTGGTGCTGGCTTCGCTGTTGCATGACATCGGGCATTTGCTCGAGCATGAGATGGCGGTGCGGGATGAGCGAGTGGGTGTAGTGAATCATGATGAGCTGGGTGAGATGTGGTTGCTTGAGCGGGGGTTTGGGCCGAGGCTCGCGAGGCTGGTGGGTGGGCATGTGGATGCCAAGCGGTACTTAACGGCTACCAATGCGGCTTATGTGGACCGGCTGTCTGAGGCCAGCAAAGAGACACTGGTGTTGCAGGGCGGGCCGATGGATGAGGCGGATGCTGCGGCGTTTGCGACTGAGCCGGAGTTAAGAGATATCTTGCGGCTGCGGAGTTGGGATGAGATGGCTAAGGACCCGGAGCTGGTGGTGCCGGATATTGAGAGTTACCGGCGGCGGATGGTTGCCTATTTGGCTAGCTTGAGCCGCTGACCGACTTCCATGACGCTCGTCAGCGCATCGAGTAGTTCGAGGCCTAGCGGGGTGAGTGCGTAGAAGACGGTGGGGGGTGATGTTGGCCTGGGGAGGCGAGCGATGACGTGTTCCCTCTCGAGGAAGCGGAGGCGGGCGGTGAGGACTTTGGCTGAGATTCCTTTGAGATCGAACTGAAGCTCGGTGAAGCAACGCTCGCCTGCGCGGAGATACCAGATGAGGTCGGCAGTCCAGGCTCCGGAGATGAGATTCATACACTGGCGGAGTGGACACTCAACGGGTGGGAGTTCGACTTTCGATTTGCGGCGCTTGACCATGACACTACTTACCGGATGGTAACCCGATTCAGCGGCGAGACGGGATCGTTTGGTGGCTTGCTTCATCAGAAGAGGCATGGACCTAAAGAACAAACCAACAGTAGTAATTACGGGCGCATCGCGCGGTATCGGACTTGGATTGACGCAGGGTTTTTTGCGCGAAGGTTATCGCGTTGTTGCCAATGCGCGACGGATGAGCATGGAGGAATCGGATGATCTTGCCATTGTTGAAGGAGATGTGGCGGAGCCTGAGACGGGCGGGAGATTGACTCAAGTGGCAGTGGAGCGATTTGGACGAATGGATGTCTTGATCAACAACGCAGGGATTTTTGTACCGAAGCCGTTTGTTGATTATTCGCAAGAAGAGTTTGAACGAGTGGTGGGAACGAATCTGGCAGGATTCTTTTACGTGACGCAGCCAGCTTTGCGGCAGATGCTAAAGCAACAGAGTGGACATGTATTGACCATCACAACGACGCTCGATGAGCAGCCCGTCAAAGGTGTGAATGCAGGGCTGACTAATCTGACCAAGGGTGGATTAAACAGTGTGACTGGGTCGCTTGCCATTGAGTACGCCGAAGCAGGGATTCGGGTGAATGCAATTGCCGCTGGAATCATTGATACACCGATGCATGAAGCCAAGGATCATGAGTTTCTTAAAGGGTTGCACCCGATACGCAGATTGGGAAGTGTGGCCGAGATTGTGGATGCCGCATTGTATTTGACGAGCGCTCAATTTGTCACCGGCGAGGTGTTGTATGTCGATGGCGGCGCCCATGCAGGGAAATGGTGAGGAGGTAGAAAGATGAGCTATGAAATGACAGTTGGCCTGAATGTTGTGGATGCGGCGGTGTATGCCGAGTACCGGGCGGGAATGACGCCGATTCTCGAGGCTTATGGAGGCGGATTTCGCTATGACTTTGAAGTGGCCCGGACCTTGCGCAACGAGGAGGGGCGGGAGATCAATCGCGTTTTTGTGCTGAGTTTTCCTGATCGCGAAGCGAAGGAGAGGTTCTTTACCGACGCTGCGTATCTGGTTGTACGCGAGAGGCTGTTTGTAAGCTCGGTGGCTGCGGTAACGCTGATCGCTGAATATGAACGTGCCTGATCAGGGTCGTTCGCCATTTGCCAGGCGGCGGTTGATGTCGTCGATCACTGCCGGTAGATCGGCTGCGGAGTCGATGATGTAGTCAGCACCGAGGGATTTGAATTTGGCGCGGGCAGCCTCAAAGCGCTGCTCGCGTTCTTCGCTTGAGAGGGCGGCGAGGGCTTCTTGCGAGAGACCGACTTCGTTGCCGGTGGCGACGATCGAGACTGCCCAGGTGCCGGCAGCTTTGGCTTCGGCTATGTCGATGGGAGTGTCGCCTACTTTGATGAAGGTGTGGAGGGGGTAGAGACCCAT
>JAPKYY010000427.1 GCA_026394095.1 Acidobacteriota bacterium
CAGGAGGTGTATCCAGAACCTGAAGCTGTACGCTACCTTCGGCTCCGGCAACAGGATCGAGCATCCCCGAAACGCTGAACTCAGCGTCTGCGACAAGGTCAGCGGGCAGTTGGAACTCAATCACGGAAGGGGCCTTGGTGCGCAGATTCTCACCGTCAAAGCGCGCAGGGTCCAGCCCCCATGGCGAAGTTTCCGAGCCGCCAGTGACGCCTGCAAATAGAGGTCCGGCAAGAGAGGTGAGTTGGCGGTACAACGCCCCGTCCGGGGTATTGGCAGCAGGCGCGGGAGAGGTGAGCAACTTTTGCAGTGCTTGTGCCAACTGTCGCTTTTCTTCGGGGGCCTCAGCCGCCTGCCAGCGGGCCAGTAGCGACCCTCTCGGGATCACCGTGCCACTGCCCGCGCCGGCCACCGGCTCAGCGTAGAAATGCCAGATGCTCTCCTTGCCCAACGAATCAGCATGTGGGTTGGCCGAGAGTACAGAGCCTGAGACATCGCGAGTCAGCGACCATTCCTTGCCCTCGCTCGACAGGTTGAGCTCCAAATCCGTAAGGTCACAAGAGGCATTGCCGTCGTTAGGGCCAATCAGAACCGACAGCAGGTCCCCTGGGCGAACTGAGACTCGCTCCAAGGGGCCTACACGCACAGACGTCCCTCGAGTTTTGCCTTCTGCCAGGCGTTGCCGTGTACCGCCGCGGCGCAATTCGAGCGACCACACAACGCCATTGCCGCACTCGGCATGGGCTGGAGTGATGGTGCCTTCGATGCGCAAGGCCCCAGCGATTGGGCTCAGCCAACCGGTGGCCGCGTAGTGCGTCGAGGTTGGCAGCATGGCCACCGCATGTGGCTTCATTGTGCCGGGGATGCGTACTTGCTGACTTGAGGAATTCGTAAGCAACGATGGGGCCTTGCCGCCTCCCCAGCCTTGGATGAACGAGTAGGAGCCCGACTTTTCGATTTTGGTGGCAAGATAATCCAGCTTCAGGGCATTGTTGTTACCAAGCCCCAGATAATCGAACCATGCTTTTCTAGCCGCTGGATCGACATCAGCCGAAGGGAGGCCAGCGGCTGCATTGAGACTTTGCTCGGTGGCAGACGAGACCAGCTCGCGTTGCTTTGACAGGGTTCCGGCAAGGCCTCGAATGTCGCGCAACCGGACAGGAGGACGACCAGGGATCGTGATGCGAGGCTCTTGCCAGATCACGTTATCGCTGGTGCTTCCATCACCGGCATCCCCGGCAACAAGGAAGAGCTTCACCTCATTGCTGCCAGCGACCGGAACCAGTTTGGTGCGAAAGTCCTGGCGCGCAACGATGGGGCTCACCGGCTCCATCCAGGCCTTAGGGCCATCGAGTTTCCCGATATGACCAACGCTGCTGAACTTCCAGAGCGTCTGTTGCCACTCTTCAATTTCGCTGGCGATTGCAGGTACATCTGCAGCTTTCGCGGTGCGCCACTTCTTGCGGATGCCTTCGAGCAAAGGTGAAGGTTTCGCTGAGGTCATCAACTGAACCAGAAGCGCCAGATACTTCGCCTTGAGCCCCTGCTCGCGGGCAACCAGCTCCAGGCTCTTTCCAGACCGCACAGCGAGCGAGGCACTGAGGTACTTCTTGAGCGGCAGAGCACCGCCACGGTTCTTGTCGAGGGCAATGCCTTGCTGAGTCACCGTTTCAGCGCCGCCAGCCTCGGTGAACTGGCTATAGAAGGAGCGAATCTCGCTTAGTGTTTCGTTGGCCCAATCACTTCGTGAAGCAGAAGGGGAGAAGCGGATCCCACCGGGAAGAAGAACGGCATGGCTCGAAATCCCCTTGGCGGCGTCAAGATATTTTGTGACCAAAGAAGGAGACATGGCCAAGGAGTTGCCAGTGTTGGTGAAGCCTTCCCCGGCAGCCCCGTCGGCGGGAAATTCTTTGGCTGGCTCAAGGGTCGAAACGCCTGTGAGATCGCGGATCGTATACGTGTACTCAGCGTTATTCAATCTTCGAAGAACCACCGGCCCGGGATCTCCCGCTCTGGCGATTGCGGCCTGCCGCAAGGCCGAACGTACCCAATCGAGTAATCTTGCACGCTCAGCAGCGGTGGGCTGAGGCATGCCCTTTGGGGGCATCTCGCCAAGGGAAAGCTGCTCCACCACACTCTGCCAAGATTTCGTGTTCTTCAGAACGTCTGGATTGGCTGCGAGGCGTTCGAGGTCGAGGTCTCCCATATGCCGGACGGTCGAGTGGCAGCTCAGGCAATATTGCTTGAGCAGCGGCTGTGCATCCTGCGCCAGAAGAGTGGCGGCAGCGCCAAAGTACAGAATTAGCCTGATGTTCATGCACTCACAATTCTGTTTCACAAGGCAGAATTGCGCAAGTCTTGTAGGCTGTAAGAAATCACTTGGACTCACCATCGATTTTCGCGATTGCTGACGACCTCACCGGAGCGCTCGAAACCGGCTCCAAATTTGCCGCCATGAGCCTGGACACCCGTGTCTCGACTAAGCTCGTTGGGGGGCCTGAAGCGATCTCGGTTTTCGACACGGAAACGCGTCACCTCAGCGGCCCTGAAGCCGCCTCACGGATCGAGACTCTTGCGAGAGACATCCGCCACGACCTGATCTACAAGAAGACCGACTCGACGCTTCGGGGCAATATTGGCGCTGAGCTTGGTGCTCTTGCAAGAGTGTTCCCGGAGCGAAGAATTGTCTTCGTGCCCGCCTACCCTGCCCTCGGCAGAATCGTGCGCAATGGAGAATTACTGGTGGACGGTGTTCCAGTGCATGAGACGCCGATTGGGCAGGACAAGCTGAATCCGCTGCGCTCCAGCTCGATCCGGGCTTGCCTCGGCGACGTCGATGCAACCGTAATCGATGGAGAAACTGATGCGGATATTCTTGTGGCAGCTCGACAGATTGTCGAAGACAAGCGCCCTGTGATTGTTGCAGGCCCAGCCGCCATTGCTGGTGCCCTTGCTGCGCAATATTCGCAAGTGCCGACTCGACTTGCAATACCCTCGCACATGCGCTGCCTCGTCATTAACGGAAGCCTGCATCCAGCTTCTGCAGGCCAGCTATCGAATCATCGTTTCGAGGAGAATTGGTTTCGTTT
>JAPKYY010000940.1:0-8637 GCA_026394095.1 Acidobacteriota bacterium
GCGCTGAAGCGCGCTTCAGCCGAGAGCATAACGGCAATCATCCCATTTTTCGGGTATGCTCGCCAAGATCGGAAAGTTCGCTCGCGAGAGCCTATCAGTGCCAAACTGGTTGCGAATCTCGTGGCAGTGGCTGGTGCAGATCGCGTAGTCGCAATCGACCTCCATGCTGCCCAGATCCAGGGCTTCTTCGATATCCAGGTCGACCATCTCTTTGTCACTCCGGTGATGCTGGATTACTTCAAAGATTTTCCGATCGAAAATTTAACCGTCGTCTCGCCCGACGCCGGCGGCGTAGAACGGGCCCGCGCTTTTGCCAAGCGCCTGCAGGCTCCCCTCGCCATCATTGATAAACGTCGCGACCAGCCCAACGTAGCCGAAGTGATGAACATCATCGGCGATGTCGAAGGTCGCAATTGTCTGTTGGTTGACGACTTGATCGACACCGCAGGCACTCTTGTGAAAGCTGCCGAGGCGCTGTCGCGTCGCGGTGCTTCCTCCGTTCAGGCCTGTGCAACTCATGGTGTCCTCAGTGGCCCCGCAGTGCAACGGATTACGGAATCCCCGTATCTGAAACAGGTCGCCATTACCAACAGCATCCCCCTGAGTCCGGAGGCTGCGCGGTGCGATAAGATCCGCGTTCTCTCCGTGGCCAAGCTCCTAGCCCGGGCCATTGACTCCATCCATGGCGAAACATCCATCAGCGTACTTTTCGAGTAAGCGACAGAAAGACCAGTAGAGGCAGATTTTATGCGCAAAGACATTACCCTCGTAGCCGAAACCCGTGAAACCCGTGGCAAGAATGCCGCTCGCCGCCTCCGCGTCGAGCACAAGAGCCCCGGAATTCTTTATGGCACCGGCGGCGACCCCGTTGCTCTGACCCTGAGCCCGAAGGAAATAACCAAAATCCTCACCAGCTCGAGCGGCTTCAACACCATTTTTAACCTCGATGTGCAGGGCCAGATTACCCCTGTGATCATCCTCGACTGGCAGACCCACCCGATCAAGGGCAACATTCTGCACGTAGACCTCAAGCGTGTCGATCTCACCAAGAAGATCACCGTCAACGTGCCCGTCATCACCACTGGTGAACCCTCCGGCGTCAAGCTGCAAGGCGGCCACTATGAACTCGTCAACCGCTCGGTTGAAATCGAAGTGCTCCCTGATGACATTCCAGAGAACTTCACCATCGACGTGGCTGGTCTCAAGCTCAACGAGAGCGTCCGCAGCAAGGACATTCCGATGACTGGTTCGATGCGTTTGCTCTCAGATCCGGAACTTGTTATCTCTCACGTCGTTTCGTTGCGTGCTGAAGAAGAAGCCGCTGAAGCCAAGGCCGGCGAGCCTGAAGTGGCCAAGAAGGGCAAGAAGGAAGACGCCGCTGCCCCTGCTGCCAAGGCTGCCAAGGGCGCCGCTCCTGCCGCCAAGGCTGCTCCCGCTGCCAAGGCTCCTGCCAAGAAGAAGTAATAGTTTTTCACTGTGCAATCCTGGCTCATCGTTGGTCTTGGCAATCCTGGCCCCGAATACGAGTGGACTCCGCACAATGTTGGGTTTTTGACCGTAGACCGTTTTGCCGCACGCAACGGTCTGCGGATCTCCCGCCCCGAATGCCAGTCTCTGGTTGGGGTCGGAGACGTGAAGGGCGACCGCGTCATTGTTGCCAAGCCGCTGACTTTCATGAATCTCAGCGGTGCCGCTGTCAAGCAGATCGGAAGAGCGTGTATCAACCCGGGTTCTCCGCTTGGCAGCGGGCCTATCGTTTTAGGTGAAAAAGCCAGGCACTTTGTGCTCGCGGTAATTCCCAAGAGCATGCGTGCCGATTTGGATCTCTGGTTGGATGAAGCTTCGTCCAGCATCGAATCCATAATTGCCGAAGGCGCCGAAAAGGCCATGACGAGGTTCAATCGTCGCGCCCAAGGTTCTAAAGAAGAGGAAAAATGAGTCTCAGACTTTACGAAGAACTGTTTATCGTAAAACCCGACTCGACCGACGAGTTGGTCGATCCGCTAATCGAACAAATGAAGCAGCTGATTGAGAAAGAAGGCGGCAACGTGCAGACCACTGAAAAGTGGGGCACTCGCAAGCTTGCTTATCAGGTAGGCCGTTATTTTGAAGGTTATTACATCCTGTTGCGCTTTGAAGCCACCGGTATCACGATCAAGGAAATCGAACGCCGTCTGCGCGTCAACGATCTTGTGATCAAGTACCTCACCGTTCGTCTCGACGAAGAGATGAAGTGGGTGGACAAGCGCAAGAAGCGTCGCGAAAAGCGCGCCGCCCGCAAGCCGCAGGTTGCAGCAATGCCCGCCGCTCCTGCCCCTGGTGCTGCCGCACCTGGTCCTGTAGCCCCCGCTCTCCCGAGCGAGCCCGCAGTTCCAGCCCCCGGCAAGCCCAATGAGCCGGTAGCCCCGGAAGCCCCAGCCGCCGAAGCTCAAGCTCCGGCAGCCGAATAACCAGTGGAAGCGAATAAGGAGAACCTGAACCATGGCTGAAGGAAGAGGCGGCCGCCCTATTGCGGCCTCGATGCGCCCCACCGGTGGTGACAAGGCGAACATCGTCAACAAGAAGCAGTATTTCCGTCGCAAGAAAGTATGTCGTTTCTCAGTCGAAAAGATCGACTACATCGACTACAAGGACATCAACCTGCTCCGGCAGTATGTGTCTGAACGCGGCAAGATTGTGCCACGTCGCCTTACCGGCACCAGCACCCAATTTCAGCGCCGTCTGGCCGTTGCCATCAAGCGCGCCCGTAACATCGCGTTGCTGCCGTTTGCGACGCGGGAAGGAGAAAAGTAAATGGAACTCATCCTCCGCGAAGATATCGACAAGCTCGGCTCGCGCGGTGAGGTTGTAAAGGTAAAGGACGGCTACGCCCGTAATTTCCTTCTCCCCCGCCGCATGGCCGTCCACGCCACCGCTGCGAACAAAAAGATCGTTGAGCAGGAACGCCAGAGCTGGCTCCGCAAGGAAGCCACTGTCAAGGCTGATGCCGAAGGTCTCGCTCAGATCCTCAACGGTGTTGTCCTCGAATTTGCCCGCAAAGCCGGTGAAGAAGATCATCTCTTCGGATCCGTTACTTCGCTCGACATCGAAGGCGCACTCGAAGGCAAGAGCTTTAAAATTGACAAGAAAAAGATCGTTCTCGACGAGCCTCTCAAGACTCTCGGCGAACACAAGGTCAAGCTTCACCTCTACAAAGATGTGAATGCTGAAATCACTGTCAACATCATCAAGGAAGTCTAGGAGCATACTGCGATGGCTTATTTCGATCTAACTGGTCAGACAGCAATTATTACCGGCGCAGCCGGGGGCATTGGTGAAACCATTGCCCGCCGCTTTGCCAACTCTGGCGCAACTGTAGTAATTGCCGATCTAAACGTTTCGGCCGGTGAAGCCATCGCAGCCTCGCTCCCCAATTCCTCTTTCGCACTCTCGCTCGATGTCACATCGAGCGAGAGCTGCGAAAAACTCGTTGCCGAAGTGATCGCCCGCACGGGCCGCATCGACATCGTAGTAAACAATGCCGGTGTTGCCGGCAAAGCTGCTCCCGTCGAGGAGCAGACCAACGACGACTGGGCTCTCTGTGTCGCCGTCAACCTCAACGGTCCCTTCTATCTCTGCCGTGCCGCTGTGCCGCATATGCGCAAGCGCAAGTATGGCCGCATCGTCAACATTGCGTCGATTGCCGGTAAAGAAGGCAACCCCAACATGAGCGCCTACTCAGCCACCAAGGCCGGCCTCATCGGTTTTACCAAGTCTTTGGGCAAAGAAGTTGCCCTCGATGGAATCACTGCCAATTGCGTTTCGCCTGCCGTGGTCCGCACCAAAATTCTTGAACAGCTCACCCCGCAGCAGGTCGATTACATGACCCAGCGCATCCCGATGCGCCGTACCGGCGAGCCTGAAGAAATCGCCGCCGTAGTGCACTTCCTGGCTAGCCCCGATTCCTCTTTTGTTACCGCTCAAACCTACGACGCCAGCGGCGGCAGAGCTACTTACTAAATGATTCTCCAGCCCTCGCAGTATTCTAAAGTTCCGGTCAAGGAATTACTGGAAGAACTCGGTCTCGGTCGCGTGGGCCTCGATCGCCGCCTCATTGATGCCCTTGTTTCCCGGCCTCAGGAATCTGCTCCAGCGCTTGTCGCATACGGCTTGAATCCCCCGGAGAATTCACGTCTCCAGCTCGATGCCGATATCCTGAACCTGCTCGCGGCAATGCCCAACAAGAAGTCTCTCGATTACGTAATTTCTTTGTTGCGCGACGGCTTTACCGAGATCCCCGAGAGCATGCTTGAGATCACAAAGAAGGCTGGGCCGAAGGCCGTAGAAGCCCTGGTTGCTCTCTATCGCGAAATGGAAGAAGAGGCTGCCGGGGAAGTAGCATTTCTTCTTGCCGGCCTCGGATTGCGTGATCCGCGAATCCTTGAAATCATTCTCGAACGCCTCGAATTCGATATGGAAGACGGCGCGATGCTGCTGGGACTTTACGGTGATCCTGCCGGCAAAGCCCCGCTCGAAAAGCTGGCTCTCGAATTGGGGAAAAACCGCGAAATCGACTTCGCCCTCGAACAACTTCGCAATCGACAGGAAGGTTTCGAAGATCCCGAAATCGACCATCTGGAATCCTATCCCGATACGCAAGGCCCGGAATTTGAAGTCCTCGAAGACGACGAGATTGTCGACTTCGCTACTTTGCACGAAGACGAATCTGTGCGTCTTGCTGCCCTCGATGTGCTTGAAGATCTGGAACTCCCAGTCTCGGCTGTTCAGCCGCTCCTTGCTCTGGCCACAGCTCAGGGATCTGTACCTGTTCGTGCCGCTGCTTTTCGCGCATTGGCCAGACTGAACCAGATCGAAGAGGTTCGTGTGGTTGCCGAGGCAGTTTTGAACGATGCCGCCAACCCCGCGCCCATTCGTGCTGCCAGTCTCATTACGCTTCTGCCCAACAGCATTGCTCCTGCTGCGATGCGAAGCTACATCGAAGAATTTCTTGCCAATCCCGAATCCCGGGCAGACGCCGTGCATGCCATGTGGCGTTCGAGAGAAGCCTCCTATAACACTCGCTTCGGTTCATTCCTCGATGATGCTGATCTTGCAGTCCGCCGTCAGGCGATCCGCGGTGCTGGCGTCTGTGGTGACGTCACTGCGATCGGAAGGCTGAGAGATCTGATGATGGACGACGAAGTCCGTAAAGACGCCATCTTCGCCTATGCGATGGCCGTGCCCTCTGACATCTCAGCCAGTCGCGTACGCAGCCTCTACACTCGCATCGAAAAAGAAGCCGGCGGACTCAATCGCGACGAGGCAACCTCGGTTGGAATCGCCCTCGATATGCGTCTTGAGGCGGACGGCAAAGACCCAGTCTTCTTCACCCCACAAGACGAAGAAGACGAAGACGAAGAATAAAACATTTCTTTGGCTTTTTGTTTTAGATTCACAGCTTTTTCATCCACTGCAAATTCGTCTGTAAAAAACTGAGGTCAAACTCGGTTCGTGGCTCAGACTCTTTGTCGTCTCGATCTTCTCGTTCTTCCTGGTGACCTGGCTGTTCACGCCCTGACATCCTTCTGGTTTTCTTCCTCACACAGCTCCATTTACTCTTGGGACCGCCGCGCCCCCAGGGCCGCCAGGGAGATGGAATGAACCGCTCCTATCTCTATCACGCCTCTCGACAGCCCCTGCCCGGGCATCTGGGCACTGCTGTGTCGCTCCATTCGCACACCAGCCGCTCACGCGAGACCATGAGTTTCATTCCGCGCTACGTCACAAAGGTTCCTTATATGACCGGGCGCATTCGTCATCTGGAGGCCGCCTATCTCGACTACCATGGCAAACCATTCGATTATTCCCGTGTCTGGTGGACCCCACCTCTTGAACCCAAAGCCGCCTTCGACCTCGAACGCAACCAGATCGAACAGAAGCTCGGCCGCGCCGCCCTGGTCAGCCTTAGCGACCACGACAATGTCGATGCCGGTTTCGCTCTCGAGATCTTCGAAGAATGCGCCGGTGCGCCCATATCCTCTGAGTGGACCGTCCCGCTAGGCCAGGCTATCCTTCAACTCGGCATCCACAACATGCAGCCCGCACGCGCCCGCATGCAGGAAGAGACGATGAAGCAGGTTACCGCCAATCCAACGACAGACCGTATTGAGGCAATGCTCGACATCCTGCACTCTTTTCTTGCCCGTCATGGCCGTTACATCCACGCTCTCGAACTCAATGGTCTTCGGTCACCGAAAGAAAACAATGATGTAGTTCAACTTGCTGAAGTCTGGGGGCTGCCCCTCATCTCTGGCGGCGACCGTCATGGATGTGAACCAAACGCTCTCGTCAATCTCACCAGCGCCACCACCTTCAAAGACTTTGTAGCCGAAATTCGAAACGGAGCTCCGACCCATACCGTCTATATGGAGCAGTACGACGAACCCATTCGACTTCGTGTCCTTCAAGTCATGTCTGATGTCCTTCGCACCTACAACAACTTTTCCGCTGACCGCCGCCGCTGGTCAGACCGGGTCTTCTACCATTGCGAGGACGAAACTATCCGTAGGGTCTCCGACGTCTGGACAGGCAACGGTCCGGATATTGTTGGGCAATTTATCTCGGCGATGCGTCTGCTGGAGTCGCGCCATGTCCGCGCCGTGCTCAAGCTGGCCCTCGCCACTTAACAAAGACTAAAATCAGATTGGAATGAAGCCCATGCGCGTCGCGTTCTTTACCGATTCCTTCCACGAGATCAATGGCGTGGCTCACACCAGCCGCAATCTCGACGGGTTTGCTCGCCGCCGCAACCTTCCATTCCTCAGCATCCATGCTGGTGAAAAGACAGAAACGATCCGCACCGGCAACCACATCGAACTCAACCTCAAGCGTTCTCCTCTCGGTATCCCGATCGAAAACGACATGAGTTTCGATCTCATGTTTGCGCGCCACTGGAGCAGAACGATTCAGGCCTTAAAAGATTTCCAGCCTGACGTGATTCACCTTACCGGCCCCAGTGATGTCGGTATCCTTGGGGCTGCTTGTGCGGAGCGTCTTGGGATTCCGATACTTGCCAGTTGGCACACCAACCTGCACGAATACGCAGGCACCCGCCTGGGCAGCATCATCTCCTGGTGCACTACCGATTCCATACGTGCGAAATTCGAGTATGCGGCTGAGGCCGCCTCGCTCGACATTCTCAGTTTTTACTATTCTTTTGCCAGACTCTTGCTGGCCCCCAATCCTGAACTGCAAACCCTGCTCGAGAAGAAGACGAAGCTGCCTTGCCAGTTGATGCATCGGGGAATTGATCGAGAGCTTTTTCATCCGATGCGCCGCACCCGGCGCGACGATACCCTTGTCTTCGGGTTTTGTGGCCGTCTTCGTCCAGAGAAAAACGTACGCATCCTCGCCCGTATCGAAGAGATGCTGATTGCCGAAGGCGTAAGCAATTACAAGTTCCTGATCGTAGGTGACGGTAATGAGCGCGAGTGGCTGCAGCAGAACATGAAATCGGTCGAGCTTCCCGGCATTCTGAGGGGCCCCCAACTCGCCGAGGCCTACGCCAATATGGACGTCTTCCTCTTCCCTAGCTGGACCGACACCTTCGGCAACGTAATCCTCGAGTCGCTCGCCTGTGGTACTCCCTGCATCGTGACCTCCGGTGGCGGGCCGAAATTCCTGATCGAGAATGAAGTCTCCGGTATCGTGGCTTCATCGGACGCAAAGTTCATCGCCGGCGCTGTTTCCGTTGCCCGAAATCCAGATTTCCGCAAACGACTGCGCGAAGGTGCTTTGCAATCCAAATTCGTCCAGACCTGGGATGATGTGTTTGAAGAGCTTTACCGTGCCTATGCACAGTGTGCGCGTGCCGGCTTGCCGGGCAGCGCCCTCAACATTTCTCCATCAGTCAGCCTCTGATCTGGCCCTCTGCCGCAGTGTTTTCAACTGCGCCTGCCCGCTAGCTGGTTTTGGCG
Organism: Acidobacteriota bacterium; assembly: GCA_026394095.1. Classification (GTDB taxonomy): domain Bacteria; phylum Acidobacteriota; class Terriglobia; order Bryobacterales; family Bryobacteraceae; genus Bryobacter. Next base: position 7,956 of record JAPKYY010000940.1, read on the forward strand.
GGCGTTGCCGGCGTGCTGCTGGGCGTCGCCGCTGGCTTTGATTCTGAGCTGGATTCAGATTTGGATTCGGACTTGGATTCAGACTTGCTCTCTGACGATGAGGAGCTGCTCGCAGGAGACTTCGCTTCCTTTGCGCCGCCGCTACCCTTGTTGTAATCCGTGATGTAGAACCCGCTCCCCTTGAAATGGAAAGACGGCGCACTCAGGAGACGTTCTACTGGCCCGTTGCCATCGTTGGGGCATTCCACATTAGACTGTCCACATTTGGTGAATGGTTCGTCACTGAACTTTTGAATCGAGTCAAAGGTCTTACCGCATTCCGAACAGCGGTATTCATAAATCGGCATAATTCTATTTTGACAGGTATTGTCTAGCGCTTCATGGCTGCTTCTGGATTAATTCCAGCTACAGTCTTCACGCCGCTCAAGAGCTCGATCGCCTTCTTCATCAGCGTATCTTCTTTGGGCTTATCGGAAGGAGCATTCGGAATTCCGTCTCCATCCGGATCTTCTTCCGACACAAGCATCGTATCGTTCATCGGATAGTTCGGCACCACACCCGTATCCTGAATCGCTTTGCCGTTGGGTGCATAGTACTTCGCCACGCTCAAAATCACCGCGCTGCCATCGTCAAGCGACAAAGCTTTGCGAATCGACGCATCGCCGTAGCTGCGCTCCCCGAC